>NZ_JAPKIB010000011.1:0-146357 GCF_036759925.1 Kluyvera sp. CHPC 1.2972
TGAAAACCAGTATTATCAACGGCTCGGAAGTGTCTAGATTATCCGTGGCGATTCAAGGAAATTTTCTGCTACACAGGTGTGGGAGAAGTCTAACGGGAATTTGGCTTTAGCAATGAAAGCGCTGAACCATTCAGATCCTAAAGTGACCATGAACTATTTGAAGATTGACGTTAAGAGCGTGGGCGCTGCCCTTGCAAACATTTGGGATTAATGTTTTATAAAGGTTACATTTTTCTCGCTACAACAGGAAAGGCATCAATTATTATGTTTTTTAATCTTAGAAGTTTTGGCTCATTAAAATTTCCAACCACGATTTCAGAGTGCCTTCGAGCATTGTCACTGAAAAATCTCAACTTAAAATACCGCAGATTTACGCCCGTTATAAATTCAGTACCATCATGCAGAAAAACATTCTCCAATGCAGTTTGAAGATCATTCATTCTTGTCATGTTTAATTTTCTTGTAAAACAGTCATAACCATTATTTTTATTTATTAACTCACACAGCAATAGACCGTTAGAGTAAACAAAGACTTTCAATAGAGGATTTTTATTTTTTTCGGAATACTTTTCAAATGATGCGATAAGTTCTTTTTTTTCATCATCTTTTATAGTAGTTTTTTTTAGCCCTCTACTATTAACATTCTCAACATTTCTAATGCCAGTATCAATCGCATTGGTATCGTCGTGATGAATACTATTTTTTGATGATAATTTAAGGAATAGAAACACACCTACTACAAACCCGACAAACATAAACAATCCGGGTATACCGCTTACACCACCATGATGGGAGCAAGCTCCTCTACTTCCTATTGATGCAGACATCCAACCATCATTACATCCAGAAAACAGGGAGCCAATGACGGTAAAAAATATAAAAACGGAGATTGAAGCAATAACCTTTAGCATAGCTGCATCCATTTTTCGGAATAAAACATTATCTTATGAGCAATCATCCAAAACAATCGCATTAAGTATGGTATTACGTTCCAATTTATGCAACGTAAGAGAGATGACGCAGGTTAAATTTTCTAAGTATCCAGCTATTTAAGTAAGTCATCTGAACACACTACTCGATTACACACAAGCATTGAAATCATAATCCAAAGGGGTATTGCATCCTTTGGATTTGTGCTGTTGAATGCGCGTTTCTGGTGCAATGGCTTAAAGATTAGAAGTATCGCTTGCTACCCTACTGTTTGGAATGTAACGAACTACTGTTTGGGCCATGATCCCAGAAATGACCATCTTGCTTAACTCAACCGTAGTGTCAGGAAGTTTCCATGTTGCTTTGTCTGAATCTGAAAACTCAGATTTCCCATACTTCTGAGTTAGCAATTGACTCAATGTGCCAAATTGATTCGCAGCGATACCTTCATTTTTTTTCTCGTTACTGGCTACGTTCGTTTGTACAAGACGATCAGCGCTATTAAAAAGGAATGTGACAGTATAAAGACCGCTACCGATCTGTACATTATCAATCCGCACTTTCCCAAAATTATCCTTATACTTTTCTGGTGAGATCAGATGTGCGCCATTGCCCTGAGCCGCAACAACTTCTGACGGATTCATGTCCCACTTAGTATTCCCATAACCAATACCCTTAGCGAATGAGAGCATAGGTAAAGTTAGAATCACGAAAGCTATCAGTAATTTTTTCATTCCTTCCCCACGAATTGAGTTTATTAATTGTGAACCAGTTTACAATGATCCCACTGCTCCGTACTTCTTGCGATGCGGTCACTAATTGCAAAGTTCATCAGCCAAGAATCATAGGCATACACTTTGCTTTTATCATCTGCCGTCATCAACTTGCCTTTAGTTTCCAGCTTTGGCGATAACAGGTATGTACCATTTAAACGGTTGGCTTTGAAGCTATCGACGTACAACGTTACCTCGGTGCTACCCAACACGCGTAAAGAACCTATTTTTCCATTCTGTATTGCTGCAATAGCATACTGACAAAGATAAGTTTTCGCGGTTGAAACCGTAGTTTTTCCGTCAGCCTTAGCTGATGGGGAATGCAAAGAGGATTTGGGGATTGAGCTATGAAGAGAAGATGACGGATAAGAGTAATGTTGATAAGTAGAAGATGAGCGCGAACTACCACCGCATGTTTTCCATGCCGCAATGCAAGAGTTACCGCAAGGGATACCTTTCTTGCAGTTCTTCGCGTATGTAGAGAACGACAACCCAGCTAATAGAAATGTACCAATGGTTATCCTAACCAACGAAGACCAGCCCATAAACCACCCTTCTTTTAAGATTTTCCCTACATAGTACCATACTTAAATTAAGGGAATAGCAGCCAATAAGCCCGTTGGTGGTAAGACAACGCGCGGAGCCGTTAGGCGACAACCTCAGGGTATGTCAGACAGTGAAGCTTATCAGGATGACCATGTACCCGAAGGAGCGAGGCCGAACCGCTGGCAGAGCCTGCATTTCGTGTGCAGGTACGAACACCACCATAAACCTGTTTATTCCCTGCAACGTCATCTCGACGTGTGGCATGTGGGAGCATCGGCAAAAATGCGCTTCACTGTAAGTGTTTGGTATAGCATTTAGAGACGGCGGCACGTCTTCCGGCTTCAAAGGGGGGCATACTGGCGTATGCAGTACAAGGTTGAGCCTGGTAACTACTTGCCACTGCGTGCTAACATACCAAAGCCATTAACATTCACAGTGGCTTTTGTACTTGATGAGAAACTGACATTTCTTACATGCAAATGAGATGGGTTATTCACACTAAATCATTGATTTATAAGAAATTTAAGTGATTGGTGCCGAAGGCCGGACTCGCACATTCAACTTAACCTCATGATTTAAAATAATTAATAAAAAACAATTCAATGCTATACCAACACAGATACCAACACATAATTTCATTGATTTTCGGCATCGAACCCGAACAAGTATGCAAGGTTAAGATGCCGACCTCTGTCAGTCATTATCTTCCTCAACCGAATCCAGTACATCGAGCGAGATTCGGACCATCGCAACAGAGCCAATACGGATGAAAGCATCCTCTCCATCCTCATCGGTTATCTGGTATCGCTCTGTTGATTCAGGCTCTAACTCCAAAGTATCAAACAATGCGTTCAACTGACCAATATCGTCAAATTCATCGTTCTCCGATACCTCGGACTCACAGCATAGCTCAATGACTGGGCCACCGTTCACCATTGTAATATGGACATTACCATAGCTTCCTTCATTAATATCGCTGTCCTCGTCATCAGGGATAGGTGGAAAACCATCAAACAAGAATTGGTGGAAAATGACTTCTCGGGCATTTATGGCATAACGATGCTGCTCTGAATCGAAAACAAAAAAACGCTCATGATCTGGGACAGTGCTTTCTTCAAAGTATGAGTAAAAACGACGCTTATCAGCCGGAGAAATGGGTAGTAGCAAATAATCTTTCTGCCCCCGTAACCAGAGCTTTACCGTCCAAAAGCGGCCATCCATCTCAATTCCGCTTGCGGCAATATCTTTCAGTTCGTCGCTGCTACGACTACCTTGATTACGCAATTTCTGTAGCAGGTTGTCACTATCAGGAAAAACAGCGTTCAACGGCTTTTTTAAAACAGCACTGATTGCTTGTGCCAGCCCTAACTTAGCCGCAACTTTCCCTGTTTCGATACGTTGAATCTGTTGCTGGCTGGTACCAACCATATCGGCCAATTCACGCTGAGTGATTGACAGTTGGGTACGAAGTTCTTTGATTTTGTTTTGCAAGATGGCATACCTCCGACATAAATGTGATGAATGCCATTAAAACACAACATTGAGTAAAAAACACAAAAATGAGTTTAAAGGTGATAAGCAACACTCATTAATGTAAAAAGTACTCCCTCAACATTCCCCTTTTTATGCCGGAGACGTACGGTGTAGACAGCCCTATCAGGGAGCCCGTAATCTTTGAATCATATTTTTTGACCTTCCCCCCTGCTTATAAAAACATCACACTTCATCTTGCTGGTAAAGCCTTCGGATAGTGCTTTGCCACGATATCATTCATCTTTTCGATCAGATCCAAACGCTTAAACGTGATATGCCCACTCCCTTTCTGGAAATAGCGAATAATGAAGAGGTCGTCCTCAAATATCTGCGCACGAGGATTATCGCGGATAAAATCCATAAACCTGATGGATACATCATGTCGGCTATCTGGAATGGTTTGACCATCCAGTAGGCGGAGCATCCTTTCCAGATCGGCAAGCTGGTCGCGTCGCCAGCCCCAGTTCAGGCTATAGCCCCATCTGTCATGCTTCACCAGATTGTTGACGATAATCTTCTTACCGAAATAACAGGGATTATTGGTTTTGTAGTCCCAGCTTAACCCTTTAAATACATTGATAATCCCACGTTCGAAAACGTCTTGCTTATTGTGGTGAAGTTGTTCAAAGGTATTCAGGATGTTGGCTTCGCTAATAGCCGGGAGATCGCCCTCCTCTAGATTCTTCGCCCACTGACTGCGGGCTTCGGCATCCATCAAGGCCAACATCCCGGATTTCAGCATCAGGTCACGCCAGATGCTACGGTCGATATTCCGGGTGATGACTGGCATCGCTTTGCCCACTGGTTGCATCAACCAGCAGTCAAAGGAGCCACCCTGTCTCATCGCCCAGTGATCCGCAGTATTGCCACCAATCATGGAAGTCAGTCGGGAGATTTCTTCAAGTTGAAGAATCAGAGATTCAATTTCCTTAAGCGCGGTATCACGACCAGTAACAATACGTTCAATACTGGTCGAGCAAATTAGCTCGCTATGATTGGTTAATACTTCAGCTTCAGTTTGCATGACATTTTGTCCGTAAAAAGCAAACGCACCCGCCGGGTAATGGCAGGCGCATTATGCAATATGTAAACAAGGGAGGAAGATCAGAAATGTAAATCGGGAAGGTTGTACGCAATATTTACCGTACTGCGTTGTTACGGCTTTGTCGCAACAGGCCAGTTGCCTGTCTTGCCCGCAGAATATCTACAGCCCGAAGATAAGGGGATTGTTCCTGCCAGTTAAATCCCTTCCTGTCGATACGCACTAGTTCGTATTTCTCCACCAGAAAATTCACAGCATCGGCCAGAGTGATCCCGGCATCAATATGTTCCTTAATAACGGTTTCATCACTGAACGGCGTGTCGTTTAGCATCAGGCCATAGTGCTGTTCCAGTAGGCGTGTCAGTAACATTTGCCAGACTGCAACGGGCGACAGACAGGGCTTCGCCGCCCGCGAAATTGTAGCAGGTAGAGTTTTCATGCTTGCTCTCGTGAAATTAGTTAGCGATGAGTGAGATAAACAGCGATGTATACGTAACCGGAACTACCAAGAGTATCGGCTTCGCAGGTAAAACCGTTGTGGTACAGGGTAACGCAGTGGGCATGACGGGGATTCAGTTCACCAGTGGTCAGCATCGACTCTATCTGGCTGATAAAATGTGGAAATACCACATCCAGCTTAAGACACTCGTCGTCACTAAACTTACCGGTGATACTGGCCCGGTCAGCCAGATAGTGCAGCCGGTTGCCCTCCTGCACCAGACGTGCTCCCAGGCGCGGCGTGATATCCCGCTGCAGGCCCCATGTAGTGTTGCTCATTTATAACCTCTTTATTGTCAGTTCAGGGTGATACTCATCAGACAGGTATAAGGTCCGTTGCGGTCCTGGCGGCGTTCGACGTATACCGCCAGCACGCCGGGAATGTCAGGAACTGCCTTACCGGTGTAATGACAGACACTGCCGTGCCACTGGTCCCTGCCGGTGCAGTATCGAAAAATGCGGGAGGCCGGATGTTGACGGTAAATTGTCCTCGCCCGGCGTTTACTGATAATTTTCATGTCATACCTCAAAGCAAACCGTGTTCGGCGAACGACAATATTTGCGTGCCGCCGACAATGAGATGGTCAGGCACACGGATATCAACGAGCTGAAGTGCCTGCACCAGACGCTGCGTGATGGTCTTATCTGCCTGGCTGGGTGTGATGTCACCGGAGGGATGGTTATGCGCCAGTATCACAGCTGCCGCATTGAAGTACAGGGCGCGTTTGACCACCTCACGGGGATGTACCTCGGTACTGCTAATAGAACCGGCAAACAGGGTTTCATGGGCAATTAACTGATTCTGCTGATTAAGATAAAGCACCATAAACTCCTCTCGCTCAAGCCCGGCCATTTTCAACCGCAGCCAGTCGCGGGCGGCCTGTGTGGAGGTGAACGCCACGCCAGTTTCGCGCAGGTGGCGGTCAAGCAGGGCCAGAGCATGTTGCACAGTGCGTTGTGCGCTCAGTGGGAGTACCGGAGCCAGTGGGGTAAGTGATCGCTCCATCATGAGTATCCTTAATCAATAATGCGTAGAATGGCGCTGGATTCAGGGTGCTGCAGGGCGTAATCCCGCAGGCGGTAATAGTGTTCCGTCATGGCATCGCATTCGGTGCGACAGGCATGATGGCTGTATTCAATCAGACAGACAGCGGTACCTGCGGCTTCTGCGCTCATCTCCGCACCATTGCCGTTCATGCTGTTGAACAGGTGCCATTTATCACCACAGTCAGCATCAGGGGCCATAAATGCGCCACCATTGCTCAGAGTGTAGAACGACCAGATGCCGCCGCTGTAGGCCTCACAGAAGCGGTCCATCCAGGCAAAAATACGCGGCTCCAGGTTTATCCACTGTGGGATAGTGCCAAAGTGCTGCGGCCAGAAGCGTATGCGCTGTTCGTCGGGCACCTGCGTTACGGTCAGTTCAAATTCGGCTTCGTTAGCAACAGATACGAGGTTGTTTTGTGTCGCTGTTGTCATGGGTATGTCTCCATTAATAAAAAACGCCAGCGGCGATGGCTGGCGTATGGGGTAATAAAGAGTGTACGGGGAGGTAAAATGTTGCTGGTAAATGATTCGGAGTCAGCGGGTGAAAGTGTCAGTACGGATGCCTGAGCTGCGGATATAGCGGTTAAGACCTTCACCGGCATCCGGTTCAAAGTTCCATGCCCTACAGACCATCCTGTCTTCAGGGTCGCGAACCACCAGGCGGAAGTGACTGCCTTGGTCGTCTTCAATAGTGATGCTGTGATACTGGCAGGTAATTGCTTCTGCCTGTTGCCGGGTGAACGGTCCCGGTGGCAGTATCACAGATTGGGACATTTTCAGGCTCCTTATAAAAGAACCCCCCGACAGCCTGCTGGCTATCGGGGGTGGTTTGATTAAAACGGAACGGCTATCAGTCGTTACCGCAGTCTCCGGGCATGGGCAAGACCTTCACTGCATTCGTCGGGTCAATACTGAAGGTTCCCGCTTTGCGGTCATTGACGTAGACCTCAAACTGACGGGCTTTGCGGATATCGCTGATGAAGTCATACCAGGCGTTATCCCCGTTTCGCCAGCCTAGTCTGGACGGAATAACGTACTGCTGGTGATTCATTACCACGGTGATCGTGGTGCCGTCATCGTGCGAACTGACCATCCTGTTATCTGTCTGGGTCAGAAAAACAGAATGCTGGTAGAAACCGTTCTGGTCGGGATTTCCCGTGCAATTGATGGTAAACATTTTCCCACTGGCATCCGTCACGTTGTATTCCGTATTGCCCTGGCCATAGCTCTGCTGCCAGAGTCCAGGAACCGCAGAGGCTGTAAAACTGGTAAACAGTGAGCATGCCAGTACAAACCGGCTTAGTGAACCTATTGTCATTTCTATCTCCTTTATCGTTGTTTTTATTCGTGGTTCTCTGGGTTTGAGGGTATCAGCAGTCGACCCATCAGTTTTCCGTCATGGGAGTACTCAAAGTATTTTTCCTTCGTATACCGGTCCGTAACCTCGTGGTATTCCAGTTTGATATTGTCGGCAATACAAAGCGCATTCATCAGCGGCTGGACGGTTTTCTCCTCCATATCCACCAGATAGTAGTAACTACCGCCCTCGCAGCCATCGGGCGACTCACGTGTACGTAAGACCTGCAGGGTGAGACCAGATGAGAAGCCAACCTGTGACCATTCTTCGCTGACATCATCCTGACGACTGACCACATCGCTGAAGCGCGGCGGGGTGAGATCCTTGAATTTGCTAATGGCCTTCAGTTCATCACTTCTGTCATCGCAGGCGCTCAGAAACAGAGTGGTGGCAACCAGTGCCAGCAGAGGTAGTGTTTTACGTTTCATTATTTTTTTCCTGAAATCAGACGAACCACTTTGGCAAAGACATAAATCCCCACAAAAATACCCACCGGCACACCGACGAACGGCGTCAGTGCAACACTGGCAGCACCGGCTGCACCTCCGCCCGTCAACAGTGCAGCAACGGTGGCAAGTGTCAGGGCCGTGAGGCTGTCGGACACCCCGGTTTTGTTCAGAATGATGACGATGACAACAATGGCGATAATGGCAATTACGGGCATAGGGCTCCTCCCTGTTGCCGGGTTGATAACAACGCTTGCGCTATTCTGGTGGGCTGTCGGCCGGAACAAACGTAAGCAGTGACTGCTGGATAAAGCGAAAATGGGGTAAGGTCTGAATAAAGACCGGGTCTTCAACAAGACGACACAGACTGTCGTTACGCCGGAAACTCTCCTGCAGGAGCTGAACCAGATGGATCTCATCTAGGGTGAATACGGCGATATGTCCGTCGTGTTCCGCCACCAGATACCAGGCCTGCTGGTGGATGAGTAACCGGCAGGGAGCCAGCCGCTCACAGCGCTGCCCCTCGGCAATCAGCGTCACCCGCTTGCGCCCAGTAATAGCCTGAATCAGTCGCCAGAAACACAATGCGCCTGACGGCGAAGAAACCGGACTGGCTGGCGCTATTACGCAGGGGGACTCATCGCACATCAGCAGTGCGTTCACCAAACGACGGTCAAAACCTGGAAAAAGACCGGCCATCCCGCTGCGGTGGGCAAAGATAAGCACGTCGGGCACCATCTGCGTCTCACTGCCCGCAGTGCGTAAGCGGCAATATCCGGACTGATACTCTAGGTCCAGATACATCAGCCGCTCACGAAAATCACGCCGCAGCGTGCGCACCGACACACCAAACTCAGCGGCCAGCTTACGCACACTCAGCGTTTCCCCCGCCACCAGACGGCTGATTAT
Organism: Kluyvera sp. CHPC 1.2972; assembly: GCF_036759925.1. Taxonomy (NCBI): domain Bacteria; kingdom Pseudomonadati; phylum Pseudomonadota; class Gammaproteobacteria; order Enterobacterales; family Enterobacteriaceae; genus Kluyvera; species Kluyvera sp. CHPC 1.2972. The sequence goes on from NZ_JAPKIB010000011.1 coordinate 9,082, forward strand.
CAGTGACAGTCTGACAGCCAGCCGGTCATGGCGGCGTTCTGCCTGTGTCATGAGACGTTCTCCGTGGAATTTAACTGACTGAAAATGATGTGATTATTTTAAATAGAGGGGCGGACAGGGTATGGACACAGCAGAAACTATTTTTCATTTCTGCAAAAGCCACATGTAGCGGGGGTTGCAGTACATCCCTCGGTGAGTGAGGACCGCCAGCACGTTGCAATGCGGACAGGTGGTGTCCGATATTAACAACGTGGCAACATGAAACGGTTACTGCAACTGAGTGAGCATCGCTTCCGCCATCACCCACAGTGCCCGGTTAAGTTTCACATCTCCGTCAATACCGCGAACGGCACGGGTATGCGACCGTCCTCCTTTGGCGTTACGCCCACTGAGACCGCCCTTAATCAGGTTCTCCTGAATACGCTGGTACGTGGTCCACAGGTCATTGCTCTCATCCTGCCAGCGGCGTGGGGAGAGTATTTGCGACTCCGTCACCGGCTGGTGGTCTTCACCAAAGCGGTATGTGAGAGCGGCTTTTGCCAGTGCCTGCTGTACCGGAGGCGGCAACAGCAACGACTGCATGGCATCCCGTTTCTCCTCCACCCGGTCAAAAATCCCCAGTACCTCATACGCGCCTTCAATCACCTGACTCACCACGTCCCCCTTGTGCGGCACCCGCACCTCGCCAAACGACTCACCACAGACAAGGCCGTTCTGACAAACCGCACGAAATAGTCCCGGCAGCATCTGGTACGAACTGCTGCCATCGTGAGAGTTGAGCAGGATTATTTCCGGCACCTGCTTACCGGTTATCTGTCCCTCACGCCGTAGACGCAGCATATGCTTGGTGTGTTCGCGACGCTCCGGATCACGCACACGGGTCTGACAGGCAAAGAATGGCTGGAAGCCTTCTCGCTGCAGGCTGTCCAGCAAGGAGATGGTGGGTATATAGGTGTAGCGTTCACTACGGGATTCATGTTTGTCCTCGCTGAACACACTGGGCACCACGCGAAACAGCTCCTCGCGGGTTAACGGACGGTCACGACGGATAATGTTTGCAGCGCCAAAGCGCGAAGCCAGACGGGTCATAAGCAGACTCCTCATAATGGGAAAACAAATAAAAGAAATACCCGTCGCATCGGCGACAGGGATAGGGAAATAACAGGGATGGGTTAAATACTCAGAAGAAGAAATCCCAGACGGCACGGGCCACTGACACCACGGTGGTGCGTACGGCCTGAATGACGGCCCGCACCGGGGCGGGTATCAGGGGAAAGGCACTGATGCTATCGAGTACAGCACCGACGGTTTCACCAAAATCGCTACGAGCCTGCTCCCGGACTACCGTCGTGCGAAAGGAAGACTGTAGTTGCGACACCACCGGGCTGGTAGCTTCGCGTGGCAGACACTTAATCATCCGCTCGGCCATCACCCGCAGTCCCCACTGCAGACGGACAGACACCGCACACACTGGATGCACAGGCTGGAACAGCTCATGCAGCAGAAAGATTTTGCGACTGATATTCTGCTTCTGCGCCGTAGACAATGATCCCCCACCGCTGGTGGGTTCGGCCTTGTCCGACTGGCTGATAACAAACAGCACCTTATGCCGGTATACCTCACCAATCACCTGATGATAAAAGTGTTCATCCACTGCCAGCGCCCGGTCATCGGCCTTAATCAGCCACAGCACCAGGTCGAGGCGAGAAAGCTGTTCTCGGTACAGCGCAGCATACTCGGTATCGCGAACGCCACTTTCGCCTACACCGGGTAAATCCACGACGGTCATATAGCGCTCGCCAACCTGCAGGCGAAATCGCAAAGGTTCACGGGTGCAGGCAGCCACATCGCTGACCGGTGATATATCTCCAGCAAACAGGGCATTGCACAGACTACTCTTCCCCACCCCGGTTTTACCCATAATGCCGATCACTGGCTCGTAGCGGGTTAACTGATTTATCTGCTGCAATATACGTTCAGACACCCATTGCGGTAGGCCGGAAAAAGTATGGTTTAGTGACTGTAAACCTCGTGGGTTATTCATGATTACTCCTGCAATAAATAAAACTAAAAGCGGCAGGACTGTGAGGTTCTGCCGTTATGCTGGTATGCTCATGAAAATAATATATATCGGAGATCTATTTAATCTTTGTTCTTTTCCTTTATTCTTTTATACGCATCATCAATGAGGCTTTTTAGTATGGCATTTGGCTCAACACCTGATAACTGCTGTATAGCCAGAAGTTTCTTTCTGGATTGTGCCGTAAGCTTTATCCCCGTTGTATCTTTTTTTACTTTTTGACGATGTCGTCTTTGCACCCAAGCATTACGTGCATAGTCCAGGAAAACTTTTCTGCAATCATCGGACGTAGTGGGGTTTAATAGCTTCTTTAAAGAAGAAGGCTCTTCCGGGTTAGCCCTCACCTTACGGGCATTTTCTTTTTGTTTACTAAACTGTTGATTTGTCCAGCCGGCCCAGTTGTCAAATGTTGCCAGCAAAAAATCTTTTTGCTGTTTTGAAGATGACGGAAGCAGATCACACCCAATATGGTTTTTTCGCATATAATCCCATAACCAGAAAATATTATCTTCTTCGCTTAAATCAATCCATTTAAATGGACGGGGGAAAAGACTAAAATGTCTTGACCACGCATTATAGGCGTTTTCTATTAGCGTGATTTTGTCTGCTATGTTCCCATCCAGATTATCAACAAAAACCATACTTGAAAAAACATAGTTATCGATGGAATCACCAAATGGAGCGATATACTGAAATTTAATACCATTAGCTATTTCAAAAACATCATCTAAATAGTGTCCTTTGCGGGCGTCTTGATTTTTATGTTCGGAATTACTTCCAAGAAAAAATGGATTCGCATTACAAACCAGCCAAAACAAAGAGTAACAAGCAGCCCTATCTTCGACCTTCATCCAGTTGAAATACTTCCCAGAAACAACTCTACTGGAAGCGTATTCTTTCATTTCTCTGATGACATTTTTTCGATTAGCATTGAGAAACATATCATTGGATATAATTTCATTTATTAAAAATGTATATTGTGATGCCGAATGGTATCGGTTAACGGCATCCCAGTTCACTGGTACACCGTGATTCGCTCTAAGCCATTCGAGCTGTAGTCTGTACATCCTGCAACGACCATAATCCATCAATGCCATTCCCTTTCCCCTATCTCTGAAACCACCACCGAAGTGTACAAAAAACACACTCTAGATAGTAATTAATCCACAACAAAAACAATTAAAAAACGATAATATATCAGTAATATTTTAGTAATCAAAATTATGTTATTTTTTCCAACAAAGCCTATAAAACCTGGTATGTAGCAACAGATCCCCATCCACTAAGTTCTAGAAGCGGGGCCGAATGTGATTTTTTTACATCAATGGATATTAGTATAAGGAACAAGTACACCATCCATGCCTTCCTCCTTCTAACCATTCAAACTTACACCGTCCCTTAGAGAGGATCACACAGGCTACAGCGCCCACCTTTCGAAACAGTATTCGAAAGAGCTATCGCTACTCTCAGAACGAAGATGGTGCCTCTTTTATCTCATGCTAAAAATCATTTAGGTTAATTAGTTTAATTAATATTCCTTCCACCTCTTACCACCAAACCATCTGACAAAAAATACAACACATCCCTTTCCTCTGAACCATAACCTCAGAGGAAGTAACATGAACGATAACTACCCATACATTGCCAAATATAAAATGGACTGGTTTTTACATAGTCTGATAAATCACCACCTGAACAGTGTTATTGAACGTTATTCAAAGGTGATCGGTATCCGGCTGGACTTTTCGTACAACCAGAACTCAGAACGTTACAAAAAGGAGTACAGTTGTCTTCAGGAGGATCTTCGAAAGCTATTTAGGCAAGTTGAACAGGAACATGGTGTAGCTGGATTTTTCTGGGTGATTGAATATGGTGAGGACAGTAGATTTCATTCTCACTCGGTTGTGTATCTGGATGGGCAAAAAATACGTAAAGCATTTCCGATAGCAGAACGCATAGGTGCTTTTTGGAAGGAAATAACTCAAGGGGAAGGTAAATATCATCGATGTGAATACAAGGAGAGTTATAAAGCTGACATCAACAAAACTATTAACCATCGGGATACCGATTATATCCATGACTTGAGATATATCATCAGCTACCTTGCTAAGCAGGAACAAAAGAATGGCATGAATATTTACGCCTGTAATGAGGTACCGCCACCAAGTGGATTAGGTCGCCCAAGAAACGTGTAAATGCAGTATTCATTGTAGGGGATTATCACCCCTGCATATTTTTACAACAGAAGCCATTGATGTGGAGGGGCTGGCAGTAACCATCAATTTACTAACAGCTCCGGTAATTCATCCTTAATCGGAACACATCACTATGTATACAAAGCCCACGCTGCTAGAAGACCAATTCATTGATATGAAATTTATTACCCAGCTCACTGGTCTGAGCGATAAATGGTTTTACAAACTAATACAGGATGGCTTATTCCCGAAGCCGATTAAGCTGGGTAGAACTTCCCGTTGGTTAAAAAGCGATCTGGAAGAATGGTTGTATTGTCGTATTTATGAATCCCGAGCATAAATTAAAACCAGTATTCCATGTTCAATAGAACTACCAACAATCTTTATATCATGCAGATAACATTACCGAGAAATACGACGAGTAGCTATCCGATTCAGAATATAGGATTCTGCAATTACCTTAACCGAGTTGGGCTTTGGCTGATCATCAGCATAGTCCGTATCAGTTTTGGTGATACGGACTACATTTATCGATTACGCTGTTGAATCGGGCTAAAGAACATGTCCCATAAATGCTCTGCCATACCTTCATTAGTCAATAACGAATCCCTTGAGTTGCTGTAGCCCAATCCCATCAAGGTGCGGAATCCAAGTGTTTGCCCATTATCCGCAACACTAAGACTTTCATTGCAACTATTGCGAGTCATACCGCTTTGACTGTAGCAGATATCCCCGAATCCCATATTACGACTGCCACTCCAGATTCCGCACTGACCAACCTTGCCACCGTTGACATATACGGCACATGTGAAGGAATCGTTATCAGGTCGGTGGAAATCAACGTCTAGCCCTGCATGGCGCTTTTTGAGTTCGTCCAGCGAGTTAGCAAAGTAACGAGCGACATACTCAAAACCCTCACGACGGGCACGATCTTTATCAAGGTCAGTATAACTCTTTGGCAGAGAAAGATTGCTCGAACGCGGTGTAAAGACGGTATCCATTGCCTGAAGCATCGGATTAGCCGGAGCTGGGGCGTGCACAATCTGCTGCGGCTTTTTCGCTTCCAAATTGGCAATGGCTCGGGAGATAGCATCGGCGACCTGAACGTAACCCTCATCGTGACTGGCAAACCTGCTTATGGCTTTACCGTCGATTGTCGCTGCCATGATGCTGCCGAATGGCAACTGATGCCAGGCACACTCTCTTAAAATCACCGGAATGACCACCGCCTCACCTTTTTTATGCCGCTCCAGTGCGTTGGTCATCTCTACCTGATAACAATAGTCAGAAGCGATGAAATCACTGCTAATTAGCAATAGGATAATATCTGCCTGCGAAAAATAGTGGTCGATCTGATGTTCAAACTCTTGCCCAGGAACGATTCGGCGATCGTGCCATGTGGTGATTTTCCCCATTAGCTTTAGCGGGGACAGATGCTTCTCTAGCTCATTGCGTTGTGCTTCATCCGCATGAGAATAGGAAAAAACGAGAGTAGTCATAAGGGTGAAATGCTCCTGAACCGTTACTGTATTTAGGGCTATTCTGTGCCCACGGTATAAAAAAATCAGGCTATTGACTGCAATAAATAGATGCTTGATCTCTTTAACGTTGTTACCTCAGCTTATTCATAGCTACCGTATGCCATCCGGCTCACTTCGTCAGCCAAAATAGTGTGATATTCTTTCCAGAAATCCTGTTGTATCCACGACATAAGGCGATGATTGATGGAGCAGTCTCTCAATTTTGAAATGTTGCGCAGCCAGTGGCCGGAACTGGCGGAACTCGCGTGTATGGCGGAACGTTACGTTCACACCGACCCGGAAAGCAGTCTGGTTAAGCTGCGCAACTACACCGAATTGATGGTGCGTTGGTTATATCGTCAGGAACGGCTGCCTGAAGGCATCAAAGCAAATCTGTATGATTTAATGAATGCCGATGTCTTCACCAGCATGATGCCGGAAGCCATCATCATGAAAATGGATGCGCTACGTATACACGGCAACCGCGCCGCGCACGGCGGACGTATCAAAGCCAAAGATACGTACTGGCTGCTTAAGGAAGCGTATTTATTAGGGATCTGGCTGTATGTTCGTTATGCCCACGGTAATGTTGATGACTGCCCCAAATTCTCTCTCCCTCCGTTAACACAATCTTCAGGTCGTGCAGATGAAAAACGTCTGGAAGATGCAATCAGGGCTCAAGATGAAAGCCGTGAGCGCGAACTGGCGCTACAACGCGCACTACAGCAAGAGCAGGAAAAGGCCGAACACCTTACTCAACGCCTGAACGAAGCCAGAGCTCGCAACCAGCATGTTGCAGATATCCTCTCTATTGATGAAGCGGAAACCCGTCGCCGCCTGATTGATTCTCGCCTGCTTGCCGCAGACTGGAATGTAGGGGAAGAGCTTAATAATACCGATCAGGTTACGCAGGAACACCCCGTTAAAGAACAACCTACTGCAACCGGTGACGGTTATGCGGATTATGTCTTGTGGGATGAGGCGCATAAACCGCTGGCGGTGGTGGAAGCAAAAAAAACCAGCGTCAATGCCGAGCAAGGACGAATTCAGGCCCGACTGTATGCCGACTGGCTGGAAAAAGAATATGGTCAGCGCCCGGTCATCTTCTACACCAACGGCTACGATATCTGGCTGTGGGACGACCATAAAACTCATGGTTATCCTCCGCGTCGGATATTTGGCTTCTACAGCAAGGAAAGCCTGCAATATCTTATTCAGCAGCGTGAAACCCGTCTGCCACTGAACAGTGTGTCTCACGTAAAAGACAACGAAGGTAAAGCTGTTGCCGGACGTTTGTATCAGCTTGAAACCATTGCCCGCGTCAGCGAACGGTTTACTAACAAGTACCGACAATCGTTAATTGTTCAGGCTACAGGTACAGGCAAAACCCGTGTAGCGATTGCGCTAAGCAAACTGATGATTGATGCTCGCTGGGTAAAACGCGTCCTGTTTCTTTGTGACCGCAAAGAGTTACGTAAGCAGGCGGCGAATGCGTTTAATCAGTTCACCAATGAGCCGTTGTATGTAGTCGGTAAATCCAAAAAAGCAGACAGGCAGAATGCTAGAATCTATATCGCCACCTATCCCGGCATGATGAAAATTATGGATCATTTTGATGTCGGTTATTTCGATCTGATCATTGCCGACGAATCCCATCGTTCTATCTACAACGTCTACGGCGATCTGTTTAAGTATTTTGATGCTCTCCAGATTGGCTTGACGGCCACGCCGATCGACATGGTGAGCAAAACCACTTTCGGCCTGTTTGGTTGTGAAGGGCGTATCCCTACCGCCAACTACAGCCTGGAAGATGCCATCGCCGATAACAATCTGGTTCCCTATGAGGTTGTCACGCATACTACTGAATTCCTGCGCGAAGGCATCAAACGGGAGAAATTAAGCGACGCACAAATCCGTGAGCTGGAAGAACAGGGTATCGATCCCAATACGCTGGAATTTGATGGCAAGGCGCTGGATGAGGCGATCTATAACAAAGACACCAACCGCTATATACTACGTAACCTGATGGAAAATGGCCTGAAAGATCGGGACGGCCAACTGCCAGGTAAAACCATCATTTTCGCCCGTAACCACAAACACGCGCTGCTGTTGAATGAATTGTTCGACGACATGTACCCGCAGTTTGCCGGACGCTTCTGTCAGGTCATCGACAACTACGATCCCCGCGCCGAGCAACTGATTGATGATTTTAAAGGGCTGGACGAAAGCACCAACAAAGAGCTGACCATCGCTATCTCCGTTGACATGCTTGATACCGGCATTGATGTCCCGGAAATTGTGAATCTGGTCTTTGCCAAACCAGTCAAATCGAAAGTAAAGTTCTGGCAGATGATTGGCCGTGGTACGCGTCTTTGTTCAGGGTTGTACGGCTACGATGACAACGGCAAACAGCTGGATAAACAGAAATTCCGCATCTTCGATCACTGGGGCAATTTTGAGTATCACGAGCTGCATACCGAAGAGGCCGAAGTCACGGCGACAAAATCACTGGCGCAAAGACGCTTCGAGGCATGGATCACGCTTGGGACCGCTGCTCAGCGTAAGTTCGACAAACAGGCGGTGGATTTAGTCGCTCACCAGCTCCGTGAGCAGATCAACGCGTTGGATGAAAAGTCGATTGCCGTGCAGGAGAAGTGGCAGCAAAAAGCGCAGTACAGCGATGAAAAAGTGCTGCGCCAACTTTCCCCGAAAACACAGCAGGATCTGCTATCTGTCCTAGCCCCTCTGATGCAGTGGCTGGACGTGCGCGGTCAGAGCGATGCTATGCGCTTTGATATGGATATTCTGGCGGCGCAAACTGCCCGTTATACCAACCCGGAAGAGTTGGACGTGCTCTGGCCAGTCATCGTCGAGAAAGTGGAACGTCTGCCGCCGCATCTGGCGCAGGTGCAACAGCAGGGGCAGCGAATTAATCAGCTTCGTGATTTAGGCTGGTGGAAGCAAGCCAGTCTAGAAGAACTGGAAGATATCCGCATTCACCTGCGCGGCATCATGCACCTGATGGAGAAAGATGCGACGCCGAAATTTGGTTCGATACAGGTGGATATTACCGAAGATGCGAACCTGATCCAGACGGAAACCCGCAAAACTAACATCCGCTCGATTGATTTCAAACTCTATCGCCAGCAGGTTCAGGGAGCACTGGAGCCGCTATTCCAGCAAAATCCGGTTCTGAAGAAAATCCGCAACGGCGAGCCGGTGACGCAAAGCGAGCTGGATGAGCTGGCGAAGCTAGTGCTGATCCAGAATCCCAACGTTGATATTCGGGCGCTGAAAGAGTTCTATCCGCAGGCAACAGCCAGCCTGGATAAACTTTTGCGTACAATCATCGGGATGGACAGCGACGCGGTAGAAGTACGTTTTGCACAGTTCGCAGCTGACAACAGCCTGACCAGCCAGCAACTGCGTTTCCTGTCACTGCTGAAAAACCACATCCGCGATTACGGCACCATTGAAATGCGACAGCTCTTTGAACAGCCGTTTACGCACATCCACAACGAAGGTGTTACCGGCGTGTTCCCAGATATAGAGCAGATCGTCCGGTTGCAAAAGATAGTCGAAGAGCTGGGTGTTGTGACCGACGCAGCGACGGTATAATACGCACATGACAAGCCCCGGCAGCGGGGCTTTTATATTTATAACAGGATATAGACGTTAACAATGATCACCGGTGACTTAAAAAGTAAAATCGACGGGCTGTGGGAAGATTTCTGGGTGGGTGGTATCACAAACCCGCTGACCGTTATCGAACAGATCACCTACCTGATGTACTCCAGGATGCTGGATACCCAGGAACAACGGGACGAGAAGCGTAAGCAAATCACAGGCGTTGATTTTAAACCGCGCTTTGCGCCTGAGCAGCAGGAGTTCCGCTTCAGCCATTACAGCAACCTTGGCTCGGATGAAATGATGGACGTGGTGCGTGATGGCGTCTTCCAGCATTTCCGACAGCTCGGCCAGGCTGATGCATCAAAGGTGACACTGCTGGGCAACTTTATGAAAGATGCCCGTCTGGAGATCGTCAAACCGTCGCTGTTAACCAAAGCCGTGGAGGTGATCAAAAACCTGCCGCTGGATCGTGGCGACACCAAAGGCGATCTCTACGAATACCTGTTAAGCAAGCTGACCACCGCCGGAATCAACGGTCAGTTCCGTACGCCGCGCCACATTATCCGCACGATGGTTGAAATGATGGAGCCGAATCCAGCGCGTGGTGAGACGATTTGTGATCCGGCCTGTGGCACTGGTGGTTTTCTGGCGACCAGCTATGAGTACCTGCTGGAAAAATACAGCTCGCTGGAGTCCATCCATACCGAGATTGGCAGCAACGAACGCGGTGAGCTGGAAGAGCAAAAAATCTTTACTGGTGATCTGCTGACGCCGTGGCGTGACCATGTGGATAACAACATGTTCCACGGCTACGACTTTGACACTACTATGCTGCGTATCGCCGCTATGAACCTGATTATGCACGGCGTGGAAGAGCCGGATATCCACTATCAGGACACCATGAGCCAGAGTTTCAGTACCAACTTCCCGCAGGCCAGCAAAAATGCTTTCAACCTGATATTGGCGAACCCACCGTTTACCGGTTCACTGGATGAGGAAGATATCGACGCCACGCTGTCGGCGATGGTGAAAACCAAGAAAACTGAGCTGCTGTTCCTGGCGCGCATTCTGCAAATGCTGAAAGTAGGCGGACGCAGTGCCACTATCGTGCCGCAGGGCGTGTTGTTTGGCTCCAGTAAGGCGCACCAATCACTGCGTAAAACGCTGGTAGAAGATAACCAGCTGGAAGCGGTGATCAACCTGCCTTCCGGCGTATTTAAACCTTACGCTGGTGTGGCGACGGCGATCCTGATCTTTACCAAAGGTGGTCAGACGGACGAGGTCTGGTTCTACGATCTGCAAAATGATGGCTACAGTCTGGATGACAAGCGTAACCCGATAAAAGACAACGACCTGCCGCATCTGCTGGCAAGCTGGAAGCATTACCGTACTTTACGCGGGCTACCGGTTGATAACTTTATGGGTGAGAAATTAGCCTCATTGTTGAAACAACAGTCCCCGGAAGGGATTGATGCTGGCGTTGATTTTAAAGATCGCACGCAGGCGGTGTTTGTGGTGCCGAAGGAGGAGCTTGCGGCGCAGAAATACGATCTCTCCATCAACCGTTATAAAGAAGTCGTGTATCAGACGGAGGAGTATGAAGATCCGAAGGTGATACTGAAGCAGTTGAAGGATCTGGAAAAAGAGATTCTGGCGGATTTGGATGAGCTGGAGGGGATGCTGTGAGCTGGCCAATGGTGAAGTTAGGGGATGTTTTATCGATCATTCGAGGAGTAACGTTTAAGCCAAATGATCAGGTTGAGCCATTGAGTGAAGGTTCAACAATTGTCATGAGAACAAAAAATGTTCAAAGGAGTGGGTTAGATATTTCGGATTTAATTGCCATTCCCGATAGTTTTATCAAGCGGGATGAGCAATATTTACGTTCTGAAGATATGCTTATTTCCAGTGCAAATAGTTGGGAGCTTGTTGGGAAAATTAGTTTTATTGATAAATTACCGGCAAAATCTACTGCTGGTGGTTTTATATCAATCATTAGAGCAAAAAAAGAAAAAGTCATTCCAAAATATTTATACTATTGGCTGACACTTGAACACACTCAAGTAATAATAAGAAATTGTGGACAAAAAACGACTAACATATCAAACTTAAATCTTGAAAGATTTAAAGAATTGTTTATACCTCTACCATCCTTAAATGATCAGAGACGTATAGTTGCTATTCTTGATAAAGCAGCGAACATACGCCAAAAACGCGAACAAACCATCAAACTGGCTGATGATTTTTTGCGTGTTACGTTTTTAGCGATGTTTGGTGATCCTGTTGAAAACCCGAAGAGATGGGATGTGGGTTCTTTGTTAGAATATGGTTCATTTAAAAATGGAATGAATTTTACGAAAGGTGAGTCAGGCTCTGTACTGAAGTGCCTGGGAGTTGGCAATTTCAAATCACTAGCAACGATTACCTGCATGGACAATATCGGTGAAATTGAATTAAATACTCTCCCTTCAGATGATTATCTTTTGAAAGATGGTGATATCGTCTTTGTCCGTTCTAATGGTAATAAAGCCTTGGTCGGAAGATGTCTTACTATTTATCCAAATAAAGAGAAAGTCACATTTAGTGGATTTTGCATTCGATACAGAATAGAAAAGTCTGCAATCACGGCAGAATATCTTAACTTTCTCTTCCGTACACCTTCAATGAAACGGCAAATGTTAAGCGGGGGCCAAGGGGCGAATATTCAGAATATTAGCCAGGGTACCTTATCTGCACTCAGGATACCTGTACCTCCTTTAGAAAAACAACAGACATTCTCTAAAGTCGTTAGTTTTCACTCTGAACTAATGAAAAAACTTAATATAGTTGAAACAAATGATATGTTTGGCTCAATTAGCCAAAAATACTTCAATTAATCAGAGTAATTATTAATAAAGATGAAAAAATGACCCACGAATACTGGTCTTGGCTATATTGGCAGTGATGTCTTTATAGCCTCATCTTTATATTTTCATGAGCGCATTTCCCCGTCAGGGTCGTATCTACTAAAACAACATCATCAAGCCTGGAAACCAGCGTGAAAATAATTCCATAACCATCATCAGATTAGCCCAATGCTTTCCCGCCATAGTTGAATGTCACATTGTCATGTAAGAACGCCAAGTCTGACTTACCCAGTTAACCATGTTGATATTGATACTATATTGACTATATGCCGTACAGGTGGTAATGATTTGTTACAACCATATAGGAAAGGCAGAAAATGACCCTTTTGGTAACGGCTGAGTGTGTCGACGATTTGATAAACGATGTTCATCAAGCTATCCTGGCAGATGGACACAGTAACGATCCTACAAAAGGATCAACTCTAGAGATTCTTGGTGCCTATCTTGTCCTTACCGACCCTCGCCGAAGAATAAGTAGAACAGAATCCCGAGGAAAACTAATTAGTTGCTTAGGTGAATTACTGTGGTACCTCTCAGCTCAGAACGATCTCGAGTTTATCAAACACTTCATACCACGTTACGCTGAATCCGCTGAGTCAGACGGAAAAATACATGGTGGTTATGGCCCGCGGTTGTTTAATATGCGCGGTTTATATAATCAGCTGAAAAATGTCATCAACCTTTTGCAGGAGAAAAAACCTACCCGACGTGCAGTAATACAGCTTTTCGATGCTTCAGACTTGGTGCCCTCAAAAACTGAACAGCAAGAATACGTAGATATTCCTTGTACAATATCTATGCAGTTTATTGTCAGACGTGAGGAGCTGCATCTATTTGTTTGTATGCGTTCTAATGATGCCTTTATGGGGCTGCCCCATGATGTATTTGCTTTCACGATGCTACAGGAATTAGTCGCCCGCTTGATAGGATGCGAATTGGGCCACTATCATCACTTCGTATCCAGTCTACATCTCTATAAAAATGATTTAGAAAAAGTGGAGGCACTTCAGAAAGAGGGGTTCATGAGCACGCTACCAGTCATGGGATCGATGCCTGAAATGCATTCCTTAGATGATATATTACCCCTGCTTGAGGCAGAAAAAGCTCTTCGAGAGAATAAGGAGTTTGATATTGACACTACTTCCTTGAATGACTACTGGAAGGATTTACTGCGCATTTTAAAAATCCACTTTTTGTTACGTTCACGTACATCCATCCACAAAGAACTAGCCTTCCAAGAGTTGGCAGCAATGAAAAATCAGGAATATCGATTTATTTTTGATGGAAAATTACAATGAAAAGACACAATCAAATCAGTCAGTTGGTTGCTAGTTTGCAAAATTTTAGTCGCAATGAACACAACCTAAATGGCCTAAGTTCTCCCGCCTGCTTTGATGTTTTAGCCTGTCAGATTATCGACAGTATACGTCGTATACGCTATGTGGAAACTCTTGCATTACGGACTAATTATATGACTCCGTTACGAAAAGAGCCGAATTCTGATGTTTTTGATCCTCTCCGCGCTGCCTGCCTTCATCTTCGTGACAACAATTACGACGAAGCCTGCTGGCTGGTTTTCCTTGCCACACATTTCGGCAAGAGTAACAAAACCGGCTGGATTTTGTGTCGAGATATATACAGTGGACTCGGTACACAAACGTGGACATGGGATACGATAACTGATGACTTTGCTGCTTTTGAACAATGGTTCGCCAGCGTCTCTGATGAGCTGACAGCAAACAGCAGCCTAAGACAGTATGGTAATCACCGGAAATATGAAACGAAGAAATATCACTCTCGTCGTTCAATACCTGCGGTTTTTCGCTCTTATATCGGATTTATTGGCGCCACACACAGTCATGAGGCTAGGTTTGCAGAGGCCAAGAGCTTTTCATCTTCACCCGAATCTTTATTCGAACTATTGTATTCAGGGCTAAATGCTGTGATCTCATTTGGACGAACCGCAAAATTTGATTACCTAACTATGCTCAAGAAAACTGGACTTCTGGATGCAGAGCCGGGTCATGCCTTTCTGAATGGAGCAACAGGTCCCCTTCAAGGAAGCCGGCTACTTTTCAGCAATAGCCGGACTGCTGGTGACACAATAGACGTATTGAATGAAAAACTGGCTGACCTTGCGGCAATTATTCCTGCACCCTACTTGAGAATGCAGGTCATTGAAGATGCGTTGTGCAACTGGCAGAAATCACCTGACCGTTATGTCTATTTCGGCGGCTGATATCAGACGATATCTTCTTTACGGAATCTCACTTTAAACCGATTAAGGTGAGAAAAGGGTATATTACCTTCGTGCTGCAAATATCCCAGCACGATCCCTTTGGATACCCCCATTTTCCTAGCTAATCGGATAATCTCTTTCCAGTGCCGGACACCATAGCGACCAAGCTGCTGCCGGTATTCTTCTGGGATAAGAACATCAACGGCAAATTTATCAGCTTCCTTTTCCTCTTCCGACGAAAGCCCATCTTTACCTTCTACGCGAACTCGGACAGCTTCATGCAAGATAAGATGCCCAATCTCATGAAACAGCGTAAACCAAAAATGGTCATCGGTCAGATAACGGAAACTCATGACTAGGGTAGCGCGATCTGGTGTAAAAAAGCAGGTAGCACCACTTGCCCGACATCCCCTTGGCGTTGGCAACACAACGAGAGAAACTCCAGCAGTGGCGAGAAGGTCGCGAATGTAAGGGATAAAAATCCCCATGTCAGGTTCATTTGTAGCTTTGCGCAGCTCTGGCAACAATGCTAGTAGCACCTCTTTATCCCATACTGCACAGTTTTGGTTTGAGGTAATTTGTGCCGCCCTAGTCAGCCATACCAAATCGGCCACAGGTTCGGTTGCCAGATTAAGAGATTTACGAAAAGCGACCAAAGGAGCATCTGACTGAATTTTATAAAAAAAATCATTCACGGAATTTATTCCGAAAAATGACAGACAGTGCCTGAATTTACTTTCCCGAGTTGTAGTTTTGGGGATCCAACCAAACTCCATCATATCACGTACAGGCAATGATTCGAGCCAATCACTGTTCACTTTCTCGAGGTATTCAATTTGCTGGCGATAAGCGTCTTCGCGCTTGATCCAGAAGTCTGTCGATACGCTGAATAGCTCCTCAAGCTTAGAAGCCAGGGACTCATTAAGTCGGATTTTTCCTTCAAGAAGTTGCTGACCCCGGATAAGAGACAATCCAATCCTCTTACTCAGTTCTTCACCAGAGAGCCCATGTTCATCCATTAGATCTATAATCGTATCACCGGGTGGAGATACCCAGTCAGGCTGGAAGTCCTGCGTAACCATCATTTCACGTCACCTATGAACACTAACCGTATCCGGCTGACTCGGGACCAGTTAATTGTATTGTCTTGATTTTTGGGCTTAATTGTATTCCCACAGACAAACCCCATTTTTACATCACCGAAAAGAGTAATTGTAATACACTCTTCCCCATCCTCAAAGCGTACCTCCGGCGAACCTACTGGCAACAGTAATATGTTGTCGGTCACGGAAAGATCGGAAAGTCGCGAGCGTAGTCTTGATGCCAGTTTGTCACCAAAGATCTCATTTGCCTCGTGCATACTCTCGCAAATAGCCCTTAACTTCTTGCTTTGAAAGGTAATGAACAAAATTATCCACTTTTATTTTTCTTGGTTGCTACGTTTATAGCAAACTCAACGCTCATTCACAAAATGAGATGTATCGAATTAATGGACTCTGCACATATTTAATGTTAATGATGGACTTAAAATGGCGGATTCGTAAGGGAAACATGAAAGGTAAACATCAAGACACTAAAGCCCTGTCTGACGTGCTAGCAGAAATGCAACGGCAGGATGCCAAATGGGGGGCAGACCGTAATCAAGATCCTTTTATCTGGGGAGCGATTCTCGGGGAAGAGGTGGGAGAGTTTCATCAAGCCGTCCTCCATGATCGTTTTGGTGGTAAAGCAGCTGGTACCAGCAGGGAGGAAGCGGTGCAAATTGCTGCCGTCGCACTGCAAATCATCGAATATTATGATCGCGTAAGCAATTGATAAATTAGAATTAATCAACAAAGCCTTTCACACGCGAAGATGAGCTCTGGCAGTGCATCTACCTTCTTGAGTATGTAGAATATATCTAATTGCAATACTCCCAGTAAATCCCCAACCAGCCTCTCCAGTAAGGCTGGCCGATTAGGGTTAATTAAACAGATATAACAGGCAATTCACTTGGTATTACCCCGGTTGATCTTCGCGTAGTCAAACGGCGTAACCCCCCTCTCCCGATTTGCATCCAGAAAATCCGCCCACCATTGCAGCATCAGCTTGCGCTCATCCAGATGCTCCGCTTTATGGATATACGCCGCCCTCACCGAATTGCGTTCCATATGGCTCATCTGCCGTTCTACCGCATCCTTCGACCATAGCCCTGACTCAACTAATGAACTACAGGCCATTGTGCGGAAACCATGGCCGCAAACCTCAACTTTAGTGTCATAGCCCATCACCCGTAGCGCACTGTTCACGGTGTTTTCACTCATCGGTTTACGCGGATCATGATCGCCAATAAAAATGAGTTCATGTTCGCCGCAGAACTGTTTTATCTGCTTCAGTATCGCCAGCGCCTGCTTTGAAAGCGGCACCAGATGAGGTGTACGCATCTTTGATCCTCGCTGAGAATGTTTCACGCCGGGAATAGGCTCTCGCTCAGGCGGGATGGTCCACATTGAAGTTTCAAAATCGATTTCTGACCAGCGAGCAAAACGCAGCTCACTGGATCGAATAAAGATAAGCAGAGTGAGTTCCGTTGCCCAGCGGGTTAGCGGCCTGCCGGTATAGCCGTCTATTTTCTCGAGTAACTCAGGTATGCGCTTTAATTCCAGCGCCGGGCGATGTTGTCGATTACTGGAAGCAACCGCCCCAGCCATCTCTTGTGCCGGGTTATAATCAATTAACCCACTTTGCACCGCATACCGCATGATGGCCGTAGTGCGCTGTTGAAGACGGGCAGCAACCTCAAGACGTCCAGACATCTCTACGGCTTTAATGGGGGCTAATAAATCGCGCGTTTTTAATTCAGTGATATTACGTTCACCAAGCGCTGCAAAGAGATTATCTTCCAGACTTTTTAGCACACGATGGGCGTGATCTTCAGACCACTTTTTATTGGTGCCATGCCACTCGATCGCTACCTCTTTAAAGGTTCGTACTTTACTCTGTTCAACCTTATCATTTTTCTTTTTGTCTCCCGGATCGACGCCATTCGCTAGTAGCTTACGCGCTTCGTCACGACGTGCTCTGGCATCCGCCAGTGTGATTTCAGGATAAACCCCAAGTGCCAACATCTTTTGCTTGCCGTCATAACGGTACTGCAAACGCCAGTACTTAGAACCATTAGGATGGACAAGCAGGTGCATACCGCTGCCATCGGTCAGTTTGTATTGCTTATCCGTTGGCTTGGCTGTTCTGACCTTGATATCTGTTAACGCCATGCTTATCCCCTCCCTGTTGGTACAAGCATTATCGAACCGGAAATACCATCATCTGTACCAACATGTGTTGGTAGATGTCCGTTGAAGTCGGTTGACCTTGAGAGAGTTAATATAGCTGGAAAGGTAGATAAATACTGGATTTTAGACATAAAAAAAGACCTCAGTTGAGGTCCATTTACATGCTTTTGGTGCCGAAGGCCGGACTCGAACCGGCACGTATTTCTACGGTTGATTTTGAATCAACTGCGTCTACCGATTTCGCCACTCCGGCACGGAAAGGTATGCGGAAAACGTTGTGGATTATACCTGTCACGCGCCACCATGCAAGCATCAGTCACCTACTCCCCCACCAAGTGTCTAAAAAACCGTCGCCTTCCCAACAAAACCCTTAGCCACCGCTAACTCGGCCCCCAGTCAGCGCTTTTTCCTGGAATCCGCCTCGCAAAAAAATGCAACGTGACCGGGTCGGTTTACATTTGCCCTCGTTTGATATGAGATCGCGTTACTAAATCTCGTAACAGCAGCCATTGTGCTCAGGGCATCGCTATGCGCTTCTATCAGGTTGAACCCACGCTGGAGAACTACTGGCGCGGAATTATTCTCTTTGGCAAAAACGTCGCGTCCTATAAGTTCGCGCTGGCGCATTCGCTGTACGATCTCAAGCCTGAAGGTAGCGATCTGATCTTGCTGGACGATCTGGCGGTGCCGTTCAGCGATCATCTCTGTCGCCATCTGCAACATGCGCCGAAGCAGATAACCTCGCGCAGCAGCCAGTTTATTAGCGCCTGTTCGCAGTTCAATGCGGGGGAAATCACCCGTGATGCATTAACCGCGATTACGGTGCGTCAGGGGTTCAACAACGTGATTGATGCCTTCCACAACGTGAATCAGGGCGAGATTGAGAAACGCTTTTTTATCGATGAGCGCAAAACCCATAAGGGCATACGCCTGACGGAGAATTTTTACCGTCTGGGTGAACGCCTGCAGTATCAAAACCTCAGCTTTGAAACCAACGCGCGCTGGAGCCTGGTCGAGCAGGCGTGGGCGATGAATATCGCCAGCCAGCTTATCAACGTGGAGTACGACGAAAACGATCAGATGCTGTTTAGCCGCAGTAGCGATCGCCGCGCGGCCATCTCGAGCTGTCGCGATAGCCTCAACGGCTACCAGAAGGGGCGCTGCTTTTACTGCTATGCGCCCATCAGCCTACAGCCGGGCGATGAACAGTTTGCTGACGTTGACCACTTTATCCCATGGAAAGCGCGTGAACAGGTGCGCAACGTGAATGGCGTCTGGAATCTGGTTTTGGCATGTAAGGAGTGCAACCGGGGCGAGAAAGGCAAGTTCGCGCGCCTGCCGTCCCGCAAGCTGCTTTCGCGCCTGCACGATAGAAACGAGTACTTTATCAATAGCCACCTGCCACTGCGCGAAACGTTGATTCGGCAAACTGGAACCGCGACGGCGCAGCGCGAAAAATTCCTGGCCACTAGCTGGAACGATGCGCTACAAGTGCTTTTTCACCAATGGGAACCTGTCGCACAGGGAACGGATACTTTCTGATGACGCTTGAATACTATCAACACCACGCCGACGATTTTTTTAACTCAACGGTCAATGTCGATATGCGTTCGCTTTATACGCCTTTTCTGGAGCGCATCCCGCAAGGCGGCTTGCTCCTGGATGCCGGATGCGGCTCCGGGCGCGATAGCAAAGCGTTTTTACAACAGGGCTATCAGGTTGAGGCGTTTGATGCGACGGCGGAAATGGCAAAGCTTGCCAGCCAGCATACTGGGCTGTCGGTTAAACAGATGACCTTTAGCGACGTCGATGCAGTTAACCGTTACGACGGCATCTGGTGCTGCGCCTCGCTGCTGCACGTCAGTGCCGTCGAGCTGCCGGATGCGATGGCAAAACTGGCGCGAGCGCTCAAGCCCGGCGGTATCTGGTATGTCTCCTTTAAGTATGGCGACGGCGAGCGGGTCAAAGATGGCCGTCACTTTACCGACCTCAATGAACAAGGGCTGAATACTCTGCTGGCAGGGCTTGCGGGCATCACGCTTGTCGGTCACTGGATAACGGAAGACAAGCGTCCCGATCGCAGCGAAACGTGGTTAAACGCACTGTTACAGAAGCGCTCTTAATCCCCCCTTCCGCCAAGCGCCCCGCCCCCACATGCTCTACACTCTCAGTTCAACACCACACTGAGAGATACACGATGTCCATAATAAAAAGCTACGCCGCGAAAAATGCCGGGGCAGAACTGGAAGTCTGGGAATACGATGCCGGAGAACTGCTGCCGGAAGACGTTGAGGTGAAGGTTGATTACTGCGGGATCTGCCACTCGGACCTGTCGATGATCGACAACGAATGGGGGTTCTCTCAATATCCGCTGGTTGCTGGTCACGAGGTGATTGGTCACGTGGTGGCGCTGGGCAGTGCGGCGCAGAGCAAGGGGCTGAAGATTGGTCAGCGCGTGGGCATTGGCTGGACGGCGCGAAGCTGCGGCCACTGCGATGCCTGTATCGATGGTAACCAGATTAACTGTACCGAAGGCTCGGTGCCGACCATCCTCAACCACGGCGGCTTTGCCGATAAGCTGCGCGCCGACTGGCAATGGGTTATTCCGCTGCCGGACAACATTGATATCGAAACCGCAGGCCCGATGCTGTGTGGCGGGATCACGGTCTTTAAACCGCTGCTGATGCATCACGTCACCGCCACCAGCCGCGTCGGGGTGATTGGGATTGGTGGGCTGGGGCATATCGCCATTAAGCTGCTGCGCGCGATGGGCGCTGAAGTTACAGCATTCAGCTCCAATCCGTCGAAAGAGCAGGAAGTGCGGGCGATGGGTGCGGACCACGTGGTTAACAGCCGTTCGCCGGAAGCGCTCAAAGAGCTGGCGGGTCAGTTTGACCTGATCATCAACACCGTCAACGTCGACCTGAACTGGCAGCCGTACTTCGAAGCGCTGGCCTCGGGCGGCAACTTCCACACCGTGGGTGCGGTGCTGACGCCGCTGCCGGTACCGGCGTTTACCCTGATTGGCGGCGACCGTAGTGTCTCCGGTTCAGCGACGGGTAACCCGTTCGAACTGCGTAAGCTGATGAAGTTTGCCGGTCGCAGCAAAGTCGCACCCATCACCGAGCTGTTCCCGATGTCGAAAATCAACGATGCCATCCAGCACGTGCGTGACGGTAAAGCCCGTTACCGCGTGGTATTGAAGGCTGATTTCTGATGTTTATCCGGCGGCGTTCTGCCGCCGGTTCTTCTCTTCGTCGTTAAGCTTTTGCGAAGGCCGCGAAGACTTCCGCTACGGCAACGGCACCTGGGTCCGGCACGCCGTTCAGGTTATCGCTGTTCACGTATGACGCGCGCCCCGCTTTCGCTTTTTGCATCGTCGCCGTGCTGTCAGCACCCTGCTGCGCTGCCGCAATGGCTTCTGCCAGCCCTCTATCACGCAGCGCTTCCAGCGCCGGTTGCAGGGCATCGATTAACGTACGGTCACCGGGCGCGGCACCGCCGTAGAACTTCATCTGCTTTAACCCGGCCAGTAGCGCATTTGCCAGTGGTTCGCCCTGCGCCAGCGCCTGCCCGGCAGCGGTGAAGAATAGCGACATCAGCACACCGCTGGAGCCGCCCATTACCGTTGCCAGACGTTCGCCAATCAGCTGTAGAAGCTGCGCCGGGTTATCGAGCGGCAGCACGTTCTGCTTGAGCAGCGTGGCGATATCCTGCGCGCCTAGCGCAAAGGTCGAGCCGGTATCGCCGTCGCCCACTTTAGCATCCAGCGCGTTCAGGCGGCTCTCGAGACCCAACAGTGTCTGGGTAGCTTGTGCCACCAGCGCATGCACCTGCGGGTTCTCCGACGGTTGTACCTCCAGCGCGTCGTGTACTTTGGCATGCGCCAGGGTTCTCAGCGGCGCAAAGGCCACGGCTTTCACCCAACCGCTGGTCTCCACATCGGCCAGCAGCGCCTCTTCAATGGCCTGATTCAAAATTATCAGCGAAAGCGAGAAGCCCTTCATATCGAGCGAGCTGACCAGCGTCGCCGGGCCAATCAGATAGGCTATCTGCTCACGCAGTGCGGAGTGCGCAAGCTCTTTGGCGAGCAGCGCCATCTCAAGCTCCGACACGCCGCCCAGGTTGTTGATTAACACCGCTACGCGGTTGTCCCCCGCCGAGGCTTTCAGAGTCTCAACCAGCGTACCGATCAGCTGTTTGCTGTTATGGCTGCTGACCGTCGAAGCGCCGGGCTCACCGTGAATACCGAGCCCCAGCTCCACCTGACCTGGCCTAATGCGGTCTTCGGTCTCACCGCCAGGTAAATTGCAGGTCTCCATCGCCAGCCCCAGGCTGAACACGCCGCGGCTCGCCTGCTGGGCTATCTCATGGACTTCACTGAGCGATTTCCCCTGCTCCGCCGCGTAGCCTGCCACTTTATGCACTAACGCCGTGCCCGCAATGCCGCGCGGCTGTTTGTTATCCGGCAGCGCAACGTCGTCGGCGACAATCACCATCTCGACCTTCAGGCCGTAGCGCTTGGCCTTTTCGGCGGCGAGGCCAAAGTTGAGGCGGTCGCCGGTGTAGTTTTTGACGATCAGCAGACAGCCGCGATCGCCCGTAACCGCCACGATGGCGTTAAGCACTGCATCTACGCTCGGCGAGGCAAAGAGATCGCCGCATACGGCAGCGGTGAGCATGCCTCTGCCGACAAAACCCGCGTGCGCCGGTTCATGGCCGGAGCCGCCGCCGGAGATTATCGCCACCCGGCTTTTATCCCAGTCGCTGCGGGCGACGATACGAATCGCCGGGTCGATATCCAATCGCACCAGGTTCGCGTGAGGTGCGGACAACACTAAACCTTCAAGCGCATCGTCAACAAGGTGTTTGCGCTCGTTAAAGAAGAATCTGGACATAGCATTCCAAAAAAAAGTAAACCGTATGCAAAGCATAGTCGGCGCTGGATAACGCGCCGCAAAACGGACAATTTACTGCCGCGAGATGTCGTTGTTTTGCCTATACTCGACGCAGAATAAATGGAGGATTACCCATGAGCGCACCTTTGCTTATCGCACGCACCCAGGACAAGCAGCTTGAACTGCTGCCCAATATGGCCAATCGTCACGGGCTGATTACCGGCGCCACCGGTACCGGGAAAACCGTCACCCTGCAAAAAATGGCCGAGTCGTTCTCGGAGATTGGCGTGCCGGTCTTTATGGCGGATGTGAAAGGCGACCTGACCGGCGTGGCAGAGGAAGGTCAGGCCTCAGAGAAGCTGATGACGCGCCTGAACAATATCGGTGTCACCGACTGGGAACCGCACGCTAATCCGGTGGTGGTGTGGGATATCTTCGGCGAGAAAGGCCACCCGGTTCGCGCCACGGTCTCAGACCTTGGCCCGCTGCTGCTGGCCCGTCTGCTTAATCTCAACGAAGTGCAGTCCGGGGTGCTGAATATTATCTTCCGCATCGCCGACGATCAGGGCCTGCTGTTGCTGGATTTCAAAGACCTGCGGGCCATCACTCAATACATTGGCGATAACGCCAAATCCTTCCAGAACCAGTACGGCAATATCAGCACCGCTTCCGTCGGCGCCATCCAGCGCGGGCTGCTGACGCTGGAGCAGCAGGGTGCCGAGCACTTCTTCGGCGAGCCAATGCTCGATATCAAAGACTGGATGCGTACTGACAGTAACGGCAAAGGCATTATCAATATCCTCAGCGCAGAGAAGCTCTACCAGATGCCGAAACTCTACGCTGCCAGCCTGCTGTGGATGCTCTCCGAGCTTTACGAGCAGTTGCCGGAAGCAGGCGATCTCGAGAAGCCGAAGCTGGTCTTCTTCTTCGATGAAGCGCACCTGCTGTTTAGCGATGCCCCGCAGGTGCTGCTGGATAAAATCGAGCAGGTGATCCGCCTGATTCGTTCTAAGGGCGTGGGCGTCTACTTTGTGTCGCAGAACCCGTCGGATATTCCCGATGCGGTGCTGGGCCAGTTGGGCAACCGCGTGCAGCACGCGCTCCGCGCCTTTACGCCGAAGGATCAGAAAGCGGTGAAGACAGCGGCGCAAACCATGCGCGCTAATCCGGCGTTTAATACCGAACAGGCGATTCAGGAACTGGGTACCGGCGAGGCGCTGATTTCGTTCCTCGATGCCAAAGGCAGCCCGTCCATCGTTGAGCGGGCGATGGTTATCGCACCGTGTTCACGTATGGGGCCGGTGACCGACGACGAGCGTAATGGTTTGATTAATAACTCACCGCTGTACGGTAAGTACGAAGATGAGATAGACCGCGAGTCGGCGTTCGAGATGCTGCAAAAAGGGGTGCAGAACAGCGCCGGTCAGGCAGATGCCCCTCCGGCGAAGGGCCAGCAAAGCGACGATGACGGCATCCTTGGCGGGCTGAAAGATATTATCTTCGGCACCACCGGGCCGCGCGGCGGCAAGCATGATGGCCTGGTGCAAACGGCGGCGAAAAGCGCTGTGCGTCAGGTAACGAACCAGATTGTGCGTGGGATGCTGGGCAGCCTGCTCGGCGGGCGGAAGCGTTAGTTCATCATCATAGTCGGTTTGCCGGATGGCGGCGTAAACGCCTTATCCGGCCTACGCAACCCAGTAGCCCGTGCGAGCGCAGCGACCACGGGGATAGCGCCGATATTCCAAAGGAATACAGAAATTGCAGGCATAAAAAACCCGGCGTCGCATTCGCTCGGCCGGGCTACAGGAGGGGTTAGGCTTTTCGCATCATTAGCCAGAGGCTTATGAGGAAGAAGCTGGCGCTTGGCAGCAGCGCCCCGATAATCGGCGGGATACCGTATACCAGCGTCAGCGGGCCGAAGATCTGGTCGAGGACGTAGAACACAAAGCCGAAGCTAATCCCCGTCACCACGCGCACCCCCATCGGCACGCTACGCAGCGGGCCAAAGATAAACGACAGCGCCATCAGCATCATTACCGCCACGGACAGCGGCTGGAAGATTTTGCTCCACATATTCAGCTGGTAGCGGCCGGGATCCTGGCCACTGGCCTGCAAATACTTCACGTAGTTGTGCAGCCCGCTGATAGACAGCGCATCCGGGTCCAGCGCCACTACGCCGAGCTTATCCGGCGTCAGCGTGGTTTTCCAGGTACCGCTCACGGTCTGCGAACCGGTAATCTGTTTCGGGTTGGTCAGGTTAGATTCATCTACCTGCGACAGGCGCCACTCCTTCTGATCCTGATCGAACTTCGCGCTGGCCGCATAGCGTACAGACTGCAGGCGACGCTCGTTGTTGAAAGAGTAGATGCTCACACCGCCCAGCTCATCGGTGCCCTTTACGCGCTCGATGTAGACAAAGTTGTGGCCGTCTTTCGCCCACATACCCTGCTGCGTTGAGAGTAAAGAGCCGCCGTACATCTGCTGAGCACGGTAGTTACGTGCCATCTGCTCGCCCTGCGGAGCAACCCACTCGCCCATTGCCATGGTCAACAGCACCAGCGGGATAGCGGTTTTCATCACGGAGAGCGCCACCTGGAAGCGGGTAAAACCGGAAGCCTGCATCACCACCAGTTCACTACGCTGAGCCAGCATCCCCAGGCCGAGTAACGCACCAAGCAGCGCCGCCATCGGGAAGAAGATCTGCACATCTTTCGGTATGCTGAGCAGGGTATAAATGCCCGCGCCCAGCGCGTCATAGCTCCCCTGCCCGGCTTTCTTCAACTGGTCAACGAACTTAATAATGCCGGACAGCGACACCAGCATGAACAGCGTCATCATGATGGTGGTGAAAATGGTTTTACCGATATAGCGGTCAAGTACACCGAATGGCTGCATTACACCGCTCCTTTATGCGTAAAACGGGCACGGACACGGCGCATCGGGACGGTATCCCACAGGTTCAGCATGACGGCCAGCGCAAGGTACGCCAGGTTGACCGCCCACATCCATATCGCCGGGTCGATTTTGCCTTTGCCAGCGTTCGACTTCAGCGAGGTCTGCAGCAGGAAGAACACCAGATACAGCAGCATAGCCGGGAGCATCGACAGTACGCGCCCCTGGCGTGGGTTCACCACGCTAAGCGGCACCACCATCAACGCCATGATAAAGACCGTCAGCACCAGCGTAATACGCCAATGCAGCTCCGCGCGGGCCCGGTCGTTATCCGTGTTCCACAGCGTGCTCATGTTCATCTGTTCGGTGTCGGTCGGGTCTGCGGCAACGGCCTGGTGACCAATAATTGCCTGATAGTTTTTGAAATCAGTAATGCGGAAATCACGCAGCATCGCGGTGCCTTCAAAGCGGGTACCTTGATTTAAGGTCACCACCTGAGAGCCGTCTTTACGCTGCGAGAGCTGGCCGGTGTCGGCCACTACGACGGAAGGACGCGCGGTGCCTTTCGGCCGAAGCTGCGCCAGGAAGACGTCATGGAAGCTTGCGCCATTCACGCCTTCAATAAATAACACCGAGTTACCATCGGTAGACTGCTGGAACTGGCCCTGCGCCAGCGCCGCCATACCGGGGTTGGCTTTAGCTTCGGCGAGCACTTCGTCCTGATGACGAGACGACCACGGCCCCGCCCACATCACGTTGACGGCAGCAACGATGCCGGTAAACAGCGCGAGGACCATCGCCGCTTTCACCAGCACGGCTTTACTCAAGCCGCAGGCGTGCATCACCGTGATTTCACTTTCGGTATACAGTTTACCCAGGGTCATCAGGAGACCGAGGAACAGGCTCAACGGCAGGATAAGCTGCGCCATTTCAGGCACACCGAGCCCGAGCAATGAGAGCACGAGGTTTGTCGGGATATCACCATCGACCGCCGCGCCGAGGATCCTCACCAGTTTCTGACAAAAAAAGATCAAAAGCAGGATGAAGAGGATGGCAAGCTGGCTTTTTAGCGTCTCCCGCACCAGATATCGTATGATTATCACTATAAATACGCCCGTAAAAACCCGTCTTATTGCAGGAAAATAGCTTGTTTCATGGCTTAAACGTCATTTATTCTCTTGAGTCGTCGAAAACATCGCTAAGATTAAATGACTCAGCGGCTTCACGTTTCAGGACTTGTTCTGACGTGCCAGGACCGTAATAACGTTAAGATTAACACGAAGTCACCGCAACAGCGGAAATGAGTTACGTAAGCTTGCAATTCTATCCGTAGCCACCGCCGTTGTCTTTAAGATTCAGGAGCGTAGTGCATGGAGTTCAGTGTAAAAAGTGGTAGCCCGGAGAAACAGCGGAGTGCCTGTATCGTCGTGGGTGTATTCGAACCACGTCGGCTTTCTCCCATCGCCGAACAGCTCGATAAAATCAGCGACGGCTATATCAGTGCGCTGCTGCGTCGCGGCGAACTGGAAGGCAAACCGGGGCAGACTTTATTGCTGCACCACGTACCAAACGTACTGTCAGAACGAATTCTGCTGATTGGCTGCGGTAAAGAGCGCGAGCTCGACGAGCGCCAGTACAAGCAGGTCATTCAGAAAACCATTAACACCCTGAATGATACCGGTTCAATGGAAGCCGTCTGCTTCCTGACCGAACTGCACGTCAAAGGCCGCAATAACTACTGGAAAGTCCGTCAGGCAGTTGAGACGGCGAAAGAGACGTTGTACAGCTTCGACCAGCTGAAAACCAACAAAAGCGAGCCGCGTCGCCCGCTGCGTAAAATGGTCTTCAACGTGCCTACTCGCCGTGAACTGACCAGCGGCGAACGTGCTATTCAGCACGGTCTGGCCATTGCCGCCGGTATCAAAGCGGCGAAAGACCTCGGCAACATGCCGCCAAACATCTGTAACGCGGCCTACCTCGCTTCTCAGGCGCGTCAGCTTGCCGACAGCTACAGCAAAAACGTCATTACCCGCGTCATCGGCGAACAGCAGATGAAAGAGCTGGGCATGCACTCCTACCTCGCGGTCGGCAACGGTTCGCAGAACGAATCCCTGATGTCGGTCATCGAGTATAAAGGCGTGGCTTCCGAAGACGCTCGCCCAATCGTTCTGGTCGGTAAAGGCCTGACCTTCGACTCCGGCGGTATCTCCATCAAGCCTGCCGAAGGCATGGACGAGATGAAGTACGACATGTGCGGCGCGGCGGCAGTGTACGGCGTGATGCGGATGGTCGCAGAGCTGCAACTGCCGATTAACGTTATCGGCGTGCTGGCTGGCTGTGAAAACATGCCAGGCGGACGCGCATACCGCCCGGGTGACGTGCTAACCACCATGTCCGGCCAGACCGTTGAAGTGCTGAACACCGACGCCGAAGGCCGTCTGGTGCTGTGCGATGTTCTGACCTACGTTGAGCGCTTCGAGCCAGAAGCCGTTATCGACGTGGCGACCCTGACCGGTGCCTGCGTGATTGCCCTCGGCCATCACATCACCGGCTTGATGTCGAACCACAACCCGCTGGCACACGAGCTTATCGGCGCGTCCGAACAGGCGGGTGACCGCGCGTGGCGTCTGCCGCTGGGCGATGAGTATCAGGAGCAGCTGGAGTCTAACTTCGCGGATATGGCGAACATTGGCGGCCGTCCTGGTGGTGCAATTACCGCGGGCTGCTTCCTGGCGCGCTTTACCCGTAAGTATAACTGGGCGCACCTGGACATCGCCGGCACCGCATGGCGTTCCGGCAAGGCCAAAGGCGCTACCGGTCGTCCGGTCGCGTTGCTGTCGCAGTTCCTGCTGAACCGCGCGGGTTTTAACGGCGAAGAGTAAGGCACAACCCCCTCACCCTAACCCTCTCCCCACTGGGGAGAGGGGACCGCCCTTCCCCACGTTCGGGAAGGGCGTCAGGGGGCGATTTAAAACCATCACAAGAAGCCCCATATATGAAGAATGCGACGTTCTATCTTCTGGACAATGACACCACCGTCGACGACCTCAGCGCCGTCGAACAGCTGGTGTGTGAAATTGCCGCAGAACGTTGGCGCGCGGGCAAGCGCGTGCTGATCGCCTGCGAAGACGAGCAGCAGGCCATTCGCCTGGATGAAGCCCTGTGGAGCCGTCCTCCGGACAGTTTTGTACCGCATAATCTGGCGGGCGAAGGCCCAAGAGGCGGTGCACCGGTGGAGATCGCCTGGCCTGCCAAGCGCAACAGCAGCCCACGGGATATACTGATCAGTCTGCGGGTAGATTTTGCAGATTTTGCCACCGCTTTCACAGAAGTGGTAGACTTCGTCCCTTATGAAGAAACTCTGAAACAACTGGCACGCGAGCGCTACAAAGCCTACCGCGTGGCTGGTTTTAACCTGAATACGGCAACCTGGAAATAATGGAAAAGACATATAACCCGCAAGATATCGAACAGCCGCTTTACGAGCACTGGGAACAGCAGGGCTATTTCAAGCCTAACGGCGACGAAAGCAAAGAGTCCTTCTGCATCATGATCCCGCCGCCGAACGTCACCGGCAGTTTGCATATGGGTCATGCTTTCCAGCAAACCATCATGGATACCATGATTCGCTACCAGCGCATGCAGGGCAAAAACACCCTGTGGCAGGCCGGTACCGACCACGCGGGTATCGCTACCCAGATGGTGGTTGAGCGTAAGATTGCCGCTGAGGAAGGTAAAACCCGTCACGACTACGGTCGCGATGCGTTCATCGACAAAATCTGGCAGTGGAAAGCGGAATCCGGCGGTACCATTACCCGTCAGATGCGCCGTCTCGGCAACTCAGTTGACTGGGAGCGCGAGCGCTTCACTATGGACGAAGGCCTTTCCAATGCCGTGAAAGAAGTCTTTGTTCGCCTGTACAAAGAAGACCTGATTTACCGTGGTAAGCGCCTGGTAAACTGGGACCCGAAACTGCGCACCGCCATCTCTGACCTGGAAGTGGAAAACCGTGAGTCTAAAGGCTCCATGTGGCACATCCGCTATCCGCTGGCCGACGGCGCGAAAACCGCAGACGGTAAAGATTATCTGGTCGTGGCAACCACCCGTCCGGAAACCATTCTGGGCGATACCGGCGTGGCCGTGAACCCGGAAGATCCGCGCTATAAAGATCTGATTGGCAAATTTGTCATGCTGCCGCTGGTTGACCGCCGTATTCCTATTGTGGGCGACGAACACGCCGATATGGAAAAAGGCACCGGCTGCGTGAAGATCACCCCTGCGCACGACTTTAACGACTATGAAGTCGGTCGTCGCCACGCCCTGCCAATGATCAACATTCTGACCTTTGATGGCGACATCCGCGAAACCGCGGAAGTGTACGACACCAAAGGCGAAGAGTCTGACGTTTACTCCAACGCTATCCCGGCTGAATTCCAGAAGCTGGAACGCTTTGCTGCACGTAAAGCGATCGTGGCGGCTATCGATGCGATGGGCCTGCTGGAAGAGATCAAACCTCACGATCTGACCGTTCCTTACGGCGACCGTGGCGGCGTGGTTATCGAGCCAATGCTGACCGACCAGTGGTACGTCCGTGCCGACGTGCTGGCGAAACCGGCGGTTGAAGCGGTTGAGAACGGCGACATTCAGTTCGTACCGAAGCAGTACGAAAACATGTACTTCTCCTGGATGCGCGATATTCAGGACTGGTGTATCTCCCGTCAGCTGTGGTGGGGTCACCGTATCCCGGCATGGTATGACAACGACGGCAACGTCTACGTTGGCCGTACCGAAGATGAAGTGCGTCAGGAAAACAACCTCGGCGCCGACGTTGCCCTGCGTCAGGACGAAGACGTTCTGGATACCTGGTTCTCCTCCGCACTGTGGACCTTCTCTACCCTGGGCTGGCCGGAAAACACCGACGCGCTGCGTCAGTTCCACCCAACCAGCGTGATGGTTTCCGGCTTCGACATCATCTTCTTCTGGATTGCCCGCATGATCATGATGACCATGCATTTCATCAAAGATGAAAACGGCAAGCCGCAGGTTCCGTTCAAGACCGTCTACATGACCGGTCTGATTCGTGACGACGAAGGCCAGAAGATGTCCAAGTCCAAAGGTAACGTTATCGACCCGCTGGATATGGTCGACGGTATCTCCCTGGCTGACCTGCTGGAGAAACGCACCGGCAACATGATGCAGCCACAGCTGGCTGAGAAAATTGCCAAACGTACCGAAAAACAGTTCCCGGACGGCATTGAGCCACACGGCACCGACGCCCTGCGTTTCACCCTGGCAGCGCTGGCCTCTACCGGCCGCGACATCAACTGGGATATGAAACGTCTGGAAGGTTACCGTAACTTCTGTAACAAGCTGTGGAACGCCAGCCGCTTCGTGCTGATGAACACCGAAGATCAGGATTGCGGCTTCAACGGCGGCGAAATGACCCTGTCTCTGGCAGACCGCTGGATCCTGGCTGAATTCAACCAGACCGTTAAAGCGTACCGCGAAGCGCTGGATAACTTCCGCTTCGACATCGCTGCAGGCATCCTGTACGAGTTCACCTGGAACCAGTTCTGTGACTGGTATCTGGAGCTGACTAAGCCGGTAATGACCGGTGGTTCCGAGTCTGAACTGCGCGGCACCCGCAATACGCTGGTCACCGTGCTGGAAGGTCTGCTGCGCCTGGCGCACCCGATCATTCCATTCATCACCGAAACCATCTGGCAGCGCGTGAAAGTGATTTGTGGCAACACCGCAGACACCATCATGCTGCAGCCGTTCCCGGAATATAACGCCGCGCAGGTTGATGAAGCCGCGCTGGCCGATACCGAGTGGCTGAAGCAGGCGATCGTTGCTGTACGTAACATCCGTGCGGAAATGAACATCGCCCCGGGTAAACCGCTGGAGCTGCTGCTGCGTGGTTGCAGCGCTGACGCGATGCGTCGTGTGAACGACAACCGTAGCTTCCTGCTGAACCTGGCCCGTCTGGAAAGCATCACCGTGCTGCCAGCCGATGACAAAGGTCCGGTCTCCGTGACCAAAATCATCGACGGCGCCGAGCTGCTGATCCCGATGGCTGGCCTCATCAACAAAGAAGATGAGCTGGCGCGTCTGGCAAAAGAAGTGGCGAAAATCGAAGGCGAGATTGCCCGTATCGAAGGCAAGCTCTCCAACGAAGGTTTCGTTGCGCGTGCACCAGAAGCGGTGATTGCTAAAGAGCGTGAGAAGCTGGACGGTTACGCAGAAGCGAAAGCGAAGCTGATTGAGCAGCAGGCGGTCATCGCCGCGCTGTAAAAATCGTGCCTGTACGTTTGCCGGATGGCGCTACGCTTATCCGGCCTACGGTTTCGAGTAGCCCGGATGAGGCGCGTCAGCGCCGACTCCGGGTTATCGACAGTACGGTTCCACCCTCCTGAATTATCCTCGCTTGCACTCCCCCTCCCCGCAGTGTTATTAACTGCATATGTTCCACGTTTACGTCATGAGTTCGCTATGAGTGTCATTACCCCTGTCTCTGCAACGCTGCGTCGCCTTACGGCCAGCGACAACGCCGCTATCGCCCACGTTATCCGCCAGGTCTCCGCTGAGCACGGCCTGACCGCCGATAAAGGCTACACGGTGGCCGACCCCAATCTGGACGAGCTGTTTCAGGTATACAGCCAGCCGGGCGCGGCCTACTGGGTGGTTGAGCAGAATGGTCAGGTAGTGGGCGGCGGCGGCGTGGCGCCGTTAGGCTGTAGCGAGCCGGAAATTTGCGAGCTGCAAAAGATGTATTTCCTGCCGAGCGTACGCGGTCAGGGGCTGGCGAAAAAGCTGGCGCTGATGGCGCTTGAGCACGCCCGCGAGCAGGGCTTTAAACAGTGCTATCTCGAGACCACGGCGTTTCTGACCGAGGCCATCCGCCTTTATGAACACCTGGGGTTCGAGCACATCGCCGAGCCGCTGGGCTGCACCGGGCACGTCGACTGTGAAGTGCGGATGTTAAAATCCCTCTGACTTGTACAGGGGCGTTTCTGTCCTACGGCATCCCGACTGAAAAGCATCAGGTGAATCAGGCCGGCGGCACGCGCCGCTGGCCTGATTCACCATTTTTTCCCATAGAATATGTGCCATCGGGCATCATTCTGAAAATAAGTCATTGAGTTCTTATTTCTTACCATTTCCTGTATAAAGAACTTTCTATTTTATCCCCACCGTAATAACAAGGATGTTTTATGTCGCCCTCTTTCGCTAAAGAGAATAGAGAAACTCACGCCTTTACTTTTTATGGAAAAGGCTCTTCATTTTTTATCATTTGTTTGGTTAATGTTATTTTATCAATGATAACCTGCGGTATTTTTCTACCCTGGGCATTTGTCCGCAGCCGTCGTTATCTCTACGAAAACATGGAGCTCAACGGTGCCAGATTTAACTATCACGCCAGCGGCGGATCTATTTTCATCAGTTGGCTCGTTATTTCTATTATTATCGCGGCACTCTGTTTTATAGAATTAGCCATTACCCATTCAGCAGAGGTGGTGTTCGCCCCTTGGGTGTGCATGCTGTTCTATCCTTTTATGATGGTGAAGAGTCTGAGCTACCATGCGGCAATGACCACGCTGAACAACGTCCGTTTTGGGTTCCAATGCTCAATGTTACGGGTGTGGTGGGTTATGATGGGCATCCCCATTGTCACCATTTTATTACTCTTGGGCCTATTTAACGGCTATGTTCGCCTGATAGGGCCACCATCAAGCATCGATGCCGTTATAACGCTGATTGTCTGCTGCGTTGTTTTAGGCTTAATTGTCATCGCCGTCGTGAACGGAATTGTGTATCGCTACTGGATAGAGCTATTTGCTAAGAATGCATCATTTGGGATTAACAAATTTAATTTGAATATCAAAACATCAAAATGCGTTATCATTTCCATTATTTCAATGGTTATTCTTATCCCATTCATATTAGTCATTAGCAGAATAATTATCACATCGTTCCACCGTCTATTATCAGGCTCGCTGGACGGTTATATGGGCATGTTCACATTAGTCTACCTACTCTATATCGTAGGGATATTACT
The DNA here is from genome assembly GCF_036759925.1 of Kluyvera sp. CHPC 1.2972. Lineage (NCBI taxonomy): Bacteria > Pseudomonadati > Pseudomonadota > Gammaproteobacteria > Enterobacterales > Enterobacteriaceae > Kluyvera > Kluyvera sp. CHPC 1.2972. The sequence continues at coordinate 42,773 of NZ_JAPKIB010000011.1, forward strand.
TGCATCCGCCTATGTTTTCTCTGCATTACGCAACTATGCGTTCAATAACCTCATCCTCGGCGACGACATCCGTTTTCACTCATCGCTCACCTTTTTCGGCATCGCGACCAATTTACTGCTTTTGACGTTTGGTTCCCTGATAACGCTGGGGCTGGCCTATCCTTGGCTGAAAATACGCCTTATACGCTACCAGGCAAACCATACCAGCGTGTCAGGTTCGCTCAATGCACTGGACTTAACCAACGATGAACGTCCTCTGGACACCGGGATCTTCGCCCGGATCTCCCGTGGAGCAGCCCCTACGCTTCCGTTCTTCTAACCATTACACTGGCACACCGCTGTGGAAGCGGAACTCGTCGTCCGGCGAGGTGATGAGCGACGCTTCCACTTCACCGAAGAAACGCACCCGTTCGCTGATATCGCCATCGGCGATTTGCTGCGCCAGCGTCAGGTAGTCTTGATAGTGCCGCGCTTCTGAACGTAGCAGTGACAGGTAAAACGCCTGCAGATCGTCATCCAGATACGGCGCCAGCGCAGCAAAGCGTTCGCAGGAACGGGCTTCGATGTACGCCCCACAAATCAGCTTATCAATCAGGGTAAGCGGTTCATGAGTACGCACCGCTTTGAGCATCCCTTTGGCATAGCGGCTGGCGGTGATTTTCACGTACGGGATATTGCGGTTTAGCATCGCTTCGCGCACCTGCGAGAAGTGGTGTAGCTCCTCTTTTATCAGCAGCACCATGCTATCGATAAGCTGCCGTCCCCACGGGTCGTCGGTCTGCGGCATCGCGCTTTTCCCCATCTGCTTATGCAGCGCGGTAAAATCTGGCTCAACGCCCTCGCGAAAGGTAAAAGCTTCATAGGGTTTCAGCCATTCGAGCAGCGCCTGCGCCCCCTCTTTATCCGCCACATATTTACGCACCAGCAGCATCGCGGTTTGCGCCGCCTTTAGCTCGCACACTAAATGATCGGTCAGCAGCAAAGGGAGATTGGCCGGATCGCGGGCTTTATCGAGCCATGCCTGAGGCGTTTTGCAATGCAGGAAGTTGAGAACCGGGGAGAGTATTTGCGGGTAATCCATACCGAAATCCTTGCCCTACGGCAGCGGGTGCTGCCGTAGGTAATGTGATGACTTAGTGACGTACGCCGTCGTCTTCTTCGTCGACAAAATCTTCGTCGTCGTCATCACCCTCTTCGCCGTTCGGGTCTTCGTAGTAAGTTCCCCAACCGTCGTATTCCACTTCGAACTTCTCAGCCAGGTTCATCAGCTGTTCAACCTGCGCGTCGATAAGCTCTGCGTTCAGCGCACTTTCGCTCAGGATATCGCAGCAGATCACGGTGTCGCCTTCTTCCACTTCCAGCTCTTCCGGTTCCGTCACTTCGTAGCCCAGCTTGAACGCTTCTACCGCCGCTTTCTCCAGACTTTCGAAATCGTCCGCGGAGAGGTGATGTTCGATGGTGTACAGCGCATCAGGATCGCTGCCGTCTTCCAGCAGTTCTTCAATGATCAGACGGGTCTCTTCGCGCTGTTCTTCCAGATGTTCAGGGTTTGCCATGGCTCGTTCCTCATAATGTGGCTGATACTCTTATTGTCACATACCGTTGCCATTGCCTCCACCTTTCCGATAAAGATTTGTTATTGGGGTTGCAAATGAATATTCATCCATATAAAGTGAATTTTAATTCAATAAGTGGCTTGAGCCAGGTGAGGGAATTATGTCTACTCTGTATAAAAAGAACTTCTTAAAATTACTCGATTTTACCCCTGCAGAAATCACCACCCTGCTGCAGCTCGCAGCAAAGCTAAAAGCGGATAAAAAAAGCGGCACGGAGTCGCCGAACCTGACCGGTAAAAACATCGCGCTCATCTTCGAAAAAGACTCAACCCGCACACGATGCTCTTTCGAAGTTGCCGCATACGATCAGGGCGCTCGCGTCACTTATCTTGGATCCAGCGGCAGCCAGATTGGCCACAAAGAATCGATTAAAGACACCGCTCGCGTGCTGGGCCGTATGTACGACGGCATCCAGTACCGTGGCTACGGTCAGGAAGTGGTGGAAACGCTGGCCGAGTACTCCGGCGTGCCGGTGTGGAACGGCCTGACCGATGAGTTCCACCCAACCCAGCTGTTGGCCGATCTGCTGACCATGCAGGAACACCTGCCGGGCAAAGCGTTCAACGAAATGACGCTGGTTTATGCCGGCGATGCGCGTAACAACATGGGCAACTCGATGCTGGAAGCCGCAGCGTTAACCGGTCTCGATCTGCGTCTGATGGCACCACAGGAATGCTGGCCTGAAGCGAGCCTGGTCGCAGAGTGCAAAGCGCTGGCGCAGAAAAACGGCGGCAACGTTACCCTGACGGAAGATATTGCTGCAGGCGTGAAGGATGCGGACTTTATCTACACCGACGTGTGGGTATCGATGGGCGAAGCCAAAGAGAAGTGGGCGGAGCGTATTGCGCTGCTGCGCGGCTATCAGGTGAATAGCACCATGATGAAGCTGACCGGCAACCCGCAGGTAAAATTCCTGCACTGCCTGCCTGCGTTCCATGATGACCAGACGACCGTAGGTAAGAAAATGGCCGCTGAGTACGGCATGCACGGCGGAATGGAAGTGACCGATGAGGTCTTTGAATCTCCGGCCAGCATTGTGTTCGATCAGGCAGAAAACCGGATGCACACCATCAAAGCGGTGATGGTCGCAACGCTAAGCAAATAAACTCACAATGTAGCCCGGCCGAGCGCAGCGACGCCGGGAAAACCCCGGAGTCGGCGCTATCGCACCTCGTCCGGGCTACCGTTCATCATTCGACCAGAAGTTTCACAACCGCTTTACGCACTTTCGCAGGCTGCCCCACCGCGCACAGCGGCTTGTGGACTTCACCCGGATAGAAGACCACGAAGTCACCTTCGCTCATCACCACCATCTTTTCCTGCACGCCTTCCGGCAGAAACGCGATGTCTTTATCCGCCAGCCAGTCGGTGTCCGGTTCGCCCGCAGGTTGGGTGCTGAACGCCATCCCTTCCTGCCCTTTCAGCACTACCTGGATATCCAGATAACGTGCATGATACTCCGCACGACGATCGGCAAACGGTTCGGTCATGTTCTCAGAGATCATATAGAACAGGCGGTTGCCGTCGATGTCATATTTCCCTTCCGGGGTAGCATCGGTAACGTTCGCCATAAGGTGGATAATAGCCTGACGCAGCTCTTCCGGCAGCCAGGACTGAAGGTGATGGATGTTGCCAATAATCATGATGACTCCACGAATAAAACAATGTTTCAATTTTCAGTTGTTATACGTAAATTCGCGATACCATACCAGTACTTTTTATCATGATTCTGCCGCCCTGCTGATTTAGCGCACACTTTCGCCACCCCGCATGAAAAGTGAATTTATACGCATAAAAATCGAATACTCATTCCATGAGAATCGTTTTCGTTGATTAAAATGTGAATTAGACGCTTGATTGCCAGATAAAGCTGCGTATAATGCCACCCGTTTTGCCGGGAGGAATTATGGTTCAGTGTGTACGACATCGCGTCTTACCGCGTCTGAAAACAGACGCTGGCCTGCCGTTTTTCCTTTCCGTAGCATCCGTATTCGTAAAGCCCCTTATTTAAGGGGCTTTTTTTTTGCGCCGTCGTCAGGAGATAAACATGGCTAATCCGCTGTATCAAAAACACATCATTTCCATAAACGATCTCAGCCGCGAAGACCTTGAACTGGTTTTGGCGACCGCCGCCAGCCTGAAAGCGAACCCACAGCCGGAGCTGCTGAAGCACAAAGTTATCGCCAGCTGTTTCTTCGAGGCCTCGACGCGCACCCGTCTCTCTTTTGAAACGTCCATGCACCGTCTGGGGGCCAGCGTGGTCGGCTTCTCCGACAGCGCCAACACCTCGCTCGGTAAAAAAGGCGAAACCCTGGCCGACACCATCTCGGTCATCAGCACCTACGTCGACGCCATCGTGATGCGTCACCCGCAGGAAGGCGCAGCGCGTCTGGCCACCGAGTTCTCCGGCAACATTCCGGTACTGAACGCTGGCGACGGCGCGAACCAGCACCCGACCCAGACGCTGCTGGATCTGTTCACCATTCAGGAGACCCAGGGCCGTCTGGAGAATCTGAACATCGCGATGGTCGGCGACCTGAAGTACGGCCGCACCGTCCACTCGCTGACCCAGGCGCTGGCGAAGTTTAACGGTAACCGCTTCTACTTTATCGCCCCGGACGCGCTGGCGATGCCGCAGTACATCCTCGATATGCTCGATGAGAAAGGCATTGCCTGGAGCCTGCATAGCGCCATCGACGAGGTGATGGCAGAGGTCGATATTCTCTACATGACCCGCGTACAGAAAGAGCGCCTCGACCCGTCCGAATATGCCAACGTCAAAGCGCAGTTCATCCTGCGCGCGGCGGATCTGGTTGGCGCACGCGATAACATGAAGGTGCTGCACCCGCTGCCGCGCATTGATGAGATCACCACCGATGTCGATAAGACGCCGCACGCCTGGTACTTCCAGCAGGCTGGTAACGGCATCTTCGCCCGTCAGGCGTTACTGGCACTGGTACTGAATAGCGAACTGGCTCTGTAAGGGGGAAATGACGATGACACACGATAACAAATTACAAGTAGAAGCCATCAAACGCGGCACCGTAATTGACCATATCCCGGCCCAGGTTGGCTTTAAGCTGCTGACCTTGTTTAAGCTGACCGAAACCGACCAGCGCATCACCATCGGCCTGAACCTGCCGTCCGGCGAGATGGGTCGTAAAGACCTGATTAAAATCGAAAACACCTTCCTGACCGATGAGCAGGTCAACCAACTGTCGCTGTACGCGCCAGAAGCGACCGTGAACCGCATCGATAACTACGAAGTGGTGGGCAAGTCGCGCCCGAGCCTGCCGGAACGCATCGAGAGCGTGCTGGTATGCCCGAACAGCAACTGTATCAGCCATGCCGAACCGGTTTCCTCTAGCTTTGCAGTGAAAAAACGTGCCGATGACGTTGCGCTCAAATGCAAATACTGTGAAAAAGAGTTTTCTCATTATGTGGTGCTGGCCAACTAATTGCGGTTGGTATTGAAATGTGGCCTCTCTATAATGGCTAACACCTTAATACTGCAGTTCATCTGGAGATATCATGAGCAAAACTATTGCGACGGAAAATGCACCAGCAGCTATCGGCCCATACGTTCAGGGCGTTGACCTGGGCAGCATGATCATCACTTCCGGTCAGATCCCGGTAGACCCGAAAACCGGCAGCGTGCCGGAAGACGTATCTGCTCAGGCGCGTCAGTCGCTGGAAAACGTGAAAGCTATCGTTGAGGCCGCTGGCCTGAAAGTGGGCGATATCGTGAAAACCACCGTATTCGTTAAAGATCTCAACGATTTCGCGACCGTTAACGCTACTTACGAAGCCTTCTTCACCGAGCACAATGCCACCTTCCCAGCGCGTTCTTGCGTAGAAGTGGCCCGTCTGCCGAAAGACGTGAAGATTGAAATCGAAGCGATTGCCGTGCGTCGCTGATTGCACGCAGTATGAAGAAAAGGCAGCCAATGGCTGCCTTTTTTGTTTTAGTGCTGTGGGTTTCCATCACCAATTACTGCCAGCCATAACGGCGGGTGAAGAACCCTTTCACCATCTGCGTGAAGGTCATATACCCCACCAGAATCGCCACCAGCCATGGGAAGTAGCTCAGCGGCAGCGCTTCTAATTGCAGATAGCTTGCCAGCGGCGAGAACGGCAGCGCGATACCAATCGCCATCACCAGCAGCGTCATGGCAAACAGCGGCCACGCGGCGCGGCTCTGCACAAACGGAATGCGGCGGGTACGAATCATATGCACAATCAGCGTCTGCGACAGCAGCCCTTCAATAAACCAGCCGGACTGGAACAAGGTCTGCATTTCTGGCGTATTAGCTTTAAACACCCACCACATCAGGCAGAAAGTCAGAATATCGAAGATGGAGCTGATTGGCCCGAAGAACACCATAAAGCGCCCCAGATCGGCCGGGTTCCAGCGCTGCGGTTTACGAATCTGTTCGTCATCGACGTTATCGAACGGCAGCGCCACCTGGGATACATCGTACAGCAGGTTCTGAATCAGCAAGTGTAACGGCAACATTGGCAGGAACGGCAGGAAGGCGCTGGCCACCAGCACGCTGAAGACGTTACCGAAGTTGGAACTGGCGGTCATCTTGATGTACTTCAGCATGTTCGAGAAGGTACGACGCCCTTCGATCACCCCCTCTTCCAGCACCATCAGGCTCTTTTCCAGCAGGATAATATCCGCCGCTTCACGGGCGATATCTACCGCACCGTCCACGGAAATACCGATATCCGCCGCACGCAGCGCCGGTGCATCGTTGATGCCGTCGCCCATAAAGCCCACCACGTGCCCTTCGCGTTTCAGCAGCGTCACGATGCGCTCTTTATGCATCGGCGTCAGGCGAGCAAACAGCGTGGTGCGCTGGGCAAGCTTCGCCAGCTCGTCATCGCTCAGGTGCTCAATCTCGCTGCCAACAATCACATCGCCCGCATCCAGCCCCACTTCATGGCACACTTTCGCCGCCACCAGCTCACTGTCGCCGGTGAGAATTTTCACGGTGATGCCGCTCGCTTTCAGCGCTTTCAGTGCCGGTGCGGTGGTCTCTTTCGGTGGATCGAGGAAGGCGATATAGCCTTCGAGGATCAGATCGGACTCATCAATGCGCTGATAGTCGCCTTCACGCGCTGGCAGGAACTTGCTCGCCACCGCCACCACGCGCAGCCCCTGACGATTCAGGGTATCGGTCACGCGTTTGATGCGGCGCAGCATGGTCTCGTCCAGTGGCACGATTTCACCGTTATGGTAGACCTGCGTACAGACGTTGAGGATCTCCTGCAGCGCCCCTTTGCAAATCAGCTTGTGTACATCCGTTTTTTCACTGACCACCACCGACATGCGGCGACGTTCGAAATCAAACGGGATCTCATCCACTTTCTGCCAGGCGGTCGACAGCTCACGGGCCGCCACTTCATCCACCCCTTCCAGCACTGCGGTATCCAGCAGATTTTTCAGCCCGGTCTGGTAGTGACTGTTGAGCCATGCGGTTTGCAGCACACGCTCGCTCACCTTGCCGGAGATATCGGTGTGGTTCTCCAGCACGATTTTATCCTGGGTCAGCGTCCCGGTTTTGTCGGTGCAGAGGATGTCCATCGCGCCAAAGTTCTGAATCGCGTCGAGGTGTTTAACGATAACCTTCTGTTTTGACAGCTTCACCGCCCCGCGCGCCAGCGTTGAGGTGACAATCATCGGCAGCATTTCTGGGGTCAGGCCCACCGCCACGGAGAGGGCAAACAGCGCCGCTTCCCACCAGTCGCCTTTGGTATAACCGTTGATTACCAACACGATAGGCGCCATCACCAGCATAAAGCGGATCAGCAGCATGCTGACGCGGCTGATGCCTTTCTGGAACGCATTCGGCTCGCTTTCCTGCTCGCTTACGCGACCAGCCAGTTGCCCAAACCAGGTGTTGGCCCCGGTGGCAATCACCATCGCCTGCGCGGTGCCGCTCACCACGTTAGTGCCCATAAAGCACAGGGTGTCGCACTCGAGCGGGTTGGTTTGATCCGGCTCGCGGGTATGCGCCACTTTCTCAACCGGCAAGGATTCGCCGGTCAGCGAGGCCTGCGCCACGAACAGATCGCGCGCCTGAATCACGCGCAGGTCGGCCGGGATCATGTCCCCCGCCGCCAGTTTGATAATGTCGCCCGGCACCAGTTGGTCGATAGGCAGTTCCACCCAGCTGCTCTCGCCCTTATCATTGATGACGCGCAGCACCGTCGCGGTGTTGCTCACCATCGCTTTCAGGGTGTCTGCCGCTTTGGTCGAACGAGCTTCCTGGACAAAATTCAGCAGCGTGGAAATGCCCACCATCAGCACGATGACCACCGCCGCGAACAGATCTTCCGTCGCGTAAGAGACGGCGGCCAGCACGGTCAGCAGGATGTTGAACGGGTTACGGTAGCAGAGCCACAGATGCACCCACCACGGCTGCGGCTGCTGCGCGGGCAGCTTGTTTTCACCATGCGCCACGCGCGCCTGTTCGACTTCCGCGGCGTTCAGCCCTTCCGGATGGGTGTTAAAGGTTTCCCACAACGCCTGTTCGCTGAGGTGCGCCATTTTCAGGCACTGTTCGCTGAGCGATGGCGGAATAGGTGTGTGAGCAACGCTCTGCTGAGAAGGCATAGGATCGCGCTGTACCAGACGGCGCGGCAAATGGCGGCCAAGCTGCGCGAACAGCTGCCGGGTTAAATTTTTCAGCATACAAAAGTCCTCCGCAGTCGCCGGAGGCAACCGCAGACAGGCCTACGGGCACAGTGAATCTGTACCGTAAAGGCACTTCATTTTTATTGCAGGGACATTAAGACGTGTCACTGCCTCACATCATCGGCAAGGCAGCGAAAAGCTGGCTTACCGGAAAGTTACTCTCCAGATGGAGAGACGGGTGGGATCGGGATCCATACAGCCTCCGGTAAGATTGATAATAGAAAACGCCGCGGATTATACGCAGAAATTCATAAGGTTTGTGACTATTAGAGCGATATAATAACGTCAGGCAATTCAACGGTACGTCAACCATCAGGTAGACGGCATAAAATATTCACGCGGGGCAACTATTATGGAAAATCGGCTGACTATTAAAGATATCGCTCGCCTGAGCGGTGTCGGGAAATCAACCGTCTCCCGCGTGCTGAATAATGAAAGCGGCGTGAGCGATCGCACCCGTGAACGCGTCGAAGCCGTCATGGTGCAGCACGGCTTCTCCCCTTCACGCTCCGCGCGCGCCATGCGCGGGCAAAGCGATAAGGTGGTGGCGATTATCGTCACCCGTCTGGATTCGCTGTCGGAAAACCTGGCGGTACAGACCATGCTGCCGGCCTTCTACGAGCAGGGCTACGACCCTATCATGATGGAAAGCCAGTTCTCGCCGGAGAAAGTGACCGAGCATCTGGCGATGCTGAAACGCCGCAATATCGACGGCGTGATCCTGTTTGGCTTTACCGGCGTGACCGAGGAGATTCTGGGCGACTGGCACTCGACGCTGGTGCTGATGGCCCGTGATGCCAACGGTTTTGCCTCCGTCTGTTATGACGACACCGGGGCGATTACGCAACTGATGCAGCGCCTGTTCGAAGTGGGCCATCGCCATATTAGTTTCCTCGGCGTTCCTCCTGCCGACGTCACCACCGGGCAGCGGCGTCACGATGCCTATCAGGCGTTCTGCAAACGCCACAAGCTGACGCCGGTCGCCGCACTGCCGGGCCTGGCGATGAAGCAGGGCTACGACTTCGCAAGCCAGGTTATCACCCCAGAGACCACCGCGCTTATCTGCGCGACGGACACCCTCGCTCTCGGCGTGAGTAAGTACCTTCAGGAGCAGCGCATCGACAACGTCCAGTTAGCGAGCGTCGGTAACACGCCGCTGACCAAATTCCTGCACCCGGAAATTATCACCGTCGATCCCGGCTACGCCGAGGCCGGACACCGCGCCGCAGAGCAGCTGATCGCCCAGATCAGCGGTAAGAGCGAACCGCATCAGATCGTGATCCCCGCCATTCTGTCCTAAGCTTAACATCAGCTTTAATGTGATCGCCGCAGCGTTTCGGGAACGTTCCCATTTTCCCGAAACCGCAAACCCGTTAGGCTAATATTCAGCGTATTAATAACGGTTCGATCCTGAGTCCGTCAGATGTCTCGCTAACAAGTGCATCTGAAGTGGCGGTATCGGGGAGATCTCACCTCTGTTTTAAGGCCCTATCATGAGCAAAAAAATAGACCAAAAGAACATCGATAAACTTATCGAGCTGGTTGGCGGGCGCGAGAACATCGCCACCGTCAGCCACTGCATCACGCGCCTGCGCTTTGTGCTTAACGATCCGGCCAAGGCCTCCCCGAAAGCTATCGAAGAGCTGCCGATGGTCAAAGGCTGCTTCACCAACGCCGGGCAATTCCAGGTGGTTATCGGCACGGAAGTGGGCGACTACTATCAGGCGCTGCTTGCCACCACCGGCCAGACCGGTGCGGACAAAGAGCAGGCCAAAACGGCGGCTCGCCAGAATATGAAATGGCACGAGCAGATGATTTCTCACTTCGCTGAGATCTTCTTCCCGCTGCTGCCAGCGCTTATCAGCGGGGGCTTGATCTTAGGCTTCCGCAACGTGATCGGCGACCTGCCGATGAGCAACGGCCAGACGCTGGCGCAGATGCACCCGTCGCTGCAAACCATCTATGACTTCCTGTGGTTGATTGGTGAGGCGATCTTCTTCTATCTGCCGGTCGGTATCTGCTGGTCTGCGGTGAAGAAAATGGGCGGCACGCCGATCCTCGGCATCGTGCTCGGCGTCACGCTGGTTTCTCCGCAGCTGATGAACGCCTACCTGTTAGGTCAGCAGGTTCCAGAAGTGTGGAACTTCGGCCTGTTTACCATCGCTAAAGTCGGCTACCAGGCGCAGGTTATCCCGGCGCTGCTGGCGGGTCTGACCCTCGGCTTTATTGAGACGCGCCTTAAGCGCATCGTGCCGGACTACCTCTACCTGGTCATCGTACCGGTATGCTCGCTGATTCTAGCGGTATTCCTTGCTCACGCGATTATCGGGCCATTTGGTCGCTTGATTGGCGACGGTGTTGCCTTCGCCGTACGTCACCTGCTGACCGGCAGTTTCGCACCAATTGGCGCCGCACTGTTCGGCTTCCTGTATGCGCCGCTGGTGATTACCGGTGTGCACCAGACCACGCTGGCCATTGATATGCAGATGATTCAGAGCATGGGCGGCACCCCGGTGTGGCCGATGATTGCCCTGTCAAACATCGCGCAGGCCTCTGCCGTCGTCGGCATTATCATTTGCAGCCGTAAGGCCAAAGAGCGTGAAATCTCCGTTCCGGCGGCTATCTCCGCCTACCTCGGCGTAACCGAACCAGCCATGTACGGGATCAACCTGAAGTACCGCTTCCCGATGCTCTGCGCCATGATCGGTTCCGGCATCGCGGGCCTGCTGTGCGGCCTGTACGGCGTGCTGGCGAACGGTATCGGCGTCGGCGGCCTGCCGGGCATCCTGTCGATTAAGCCAACCTTCTGGGGCGTCTACAGCATCGCCATGATTATCACCATCGTAGTACCGATTCTTCTGACGGTGATGGTCTACAAACGCAAAGAGCGTCAGGGCACGCTGCCCGTCATGTAACACACCTTCTTCGGGGCGCACTTGCGCCCCTGATTCTTATTAGAGGACAACCGAATGAATACACTACCTCACTGGTGGCAAAACGGCGTGATTTACCAGATCTACCCGAAAAGCTTCCAGGACACGACCGGCAGCGGAACGGGAGATCTGCGCGGCGTCACCTCACGTCTCGACTATCTGCAAAAGCTCGGCGTTGATGCCATCTGGATAACGCCGTTCTACGTTTCCCCGCAGGTCGATAACGGTTACGACATTGCCAACTACACCGAGATCGACCCCTCTTACGGCACGATCGCCGATTTTGACAAGCTGGTTGCCGAGGCGCATCAGCGCGGGATTCGCATCGTGCTGGACATGGTACTCAACCACACTTCCACCCATCACGCATGGTTTAAAGCGTCGCTGAAGAAAGAGAGCCCATACCGCCAGTTCTATATCTGGCGCGACGGCACGCCGGACACCCCGCCGAATAACTGGCGATCGAAGTTTGGCGGCAATGCCTGGCAGTGGGACGCGGCCAGCGGCCAGTACTATCTACACCTGTTCGCCACCGAGCAGGCGGATCTCAACTGGGAAAATGAAACGGTCCGCGCCGAGCTGAAAAAGGTCTGCGAGTTCTGGGCCGATCGCGGCGTTGACGGCCTGCGCCTCGACGTTATCAACCTGATCTCGAAAGACCAAAGCTTCCCGGACGACCATCAGGGCGATGGTCGCCGTTTCTATACCGACGGCCCACGCGCCCACGAGTTCCTGCAGGAGTTCAGCCGCGATGTCTTTACGCCACGTGGCCTGATGACCGTCGGCGAGATGTCGTCGACCACGCTTGAGAACTGCCAGCAGTACGCCTCTCTCGACGGCAAAGAGCTGTCGATGACCTTTAACTTCCACCACCTGAAGGTGGACTACCCTGGTGGCGAGAAGTGGACGCTGGCGCGCCCGGACTTTGTGGCGCTGAAGTCGCTGTTCAATCACTGGCAGCAGGGGATGCACAACCGCGCCTGGAACGCGCTGTTCTGGTGTAACCACGACCAGCCACGCATTGTTTCGCGCTTTGGCGACGAAGGTGAACATCGCGTCACCGCAGCGAAAATGCTGGCGATGGTGCTGCATGGGATGCAGGGCACACCGTACATCTATCAGGGCGAAGAGATTGGCATGACCAACCCGCACTTCACGACGATTGAGCAGTACCGCGACGTGGAGAGCCACAACATGTATAACGAGCTGCTGGCGCAGGGACGAGACGCCGACGAGCTACTGGCGATTCTTGCCAGCAAATCCCGCGACAACAGCCGCACGCCGATGCAGTGGGACGCTAGCCCTAACGCTGGTTTTACCGAAGGCAAACCGTGGATTGGCGTCAGCCACAACTATGCTGAGATCAACGCCGAACGCGCGCTGGCAGAGCCGGATTCGGTGTTTTACGCCTACCAACAGCTGATTGCGCTGCGTAAGTCCGAACCGGTGCTGACCTGGGGTGACTACCAGGATCTGCTGCCTGAGCACCCGTCGCTGTGGTGCTACCGCCGTCAGTGGCAGGGGCAAACGCTGCTGGTCGCCGCCAACCTCAGCGGTGAGCCGCAGGCCTGGGAACCACCGGCGGGCTCCACCGATGGTGAGGTGTTGATGAGCAACTACGACACCCCTGCTGGCATGACGCTGCGTCCGTTTGAAGCTATCTGGTGGCTTCAACGTTAACCCTCCAGCCCGGTAGCACCCTGCTGCCGGGCTTCTTCGCATCACGCTGTTTTTCGGCCCTTTTCCGGACGTTTATTGAGCAGCAAAATTTACATTACCCTCAGCGCTTGCCATCTGTACTCTTGCATTTTTACTTTGTTCTGAATCAATAAAAGCGCAAACATCTTTGATGCAAATCACTACATATAGAACTTAAAATGCGTCCCGGCCCAACATATGGTATTTATCGACTATCATTGTAACAAATGATAATCACCAAAAAGATAGTCGGTATGTGGATAACCTGGGCCGCACACGAGGGAAAGTATTGGTTAATGGAGTGATTACGCCAATCGTCGTTTTCCCGCCTCTGTGGATAACCTGTTCTTATAACGTACTTATAAAATTGGAGTGATCATGACACCGCATGTGATGAAACGAGATGGCTGTAAAGTGCCGTTCAAATCAGAGCGCATCAAAGAAGCAATTCTGCGTGCAGCTAAAGCAGCGGGAGTCGATGACGCAGACTATTGCGCCACCGTCGCAGCAATCGTTAGCCAACAAATGCAGGGCCAGGCGCAAGTTGATATCAACGTGATTCAGACCGCCGTTGAGAACCAGCTGATGTCCGGGCCGTACAAGCAGCTCGCGCGTGCCTATATCGAATATCGCCACGACCGCGACAGCCAGCGCGAAAAACGCGGTCGTCTGAACCAGGAAATTCGCGGCCTGGTTGAGCAGACCAACTCGGCGCTGCTGAACGAGAACGCCAACAAAGACAGTAAAGTGATCCCGACCCAGCGCGACCTGCTGGCCGGTATCGTCGCTAAGCACTACGCTCGCCAGCACCTGCTGCCGCACGACGTGGTGATGGCGCACGAGCGCGGTGTTATCCACTACCACGACCTCGACTACTCGCCGTTCTTCCCGATGTTCAACTGTATGCTGATCGACCTGAAAGGCATGCTGACGCAGGGCTTTAAGATGGGCAACGCGGAGATCGAGCCGCCAAAATCCATCTCTACCGCGACTGCGGTGACCGCGCAGATCATCGCACAGGTGGCTAGCCACATTTACGGCGGCACCACCATCAACCGTATCGATGAAGTGCTGGCACCGTTTGTCACTGCCAGCTTCAACAAGCATCGCCAGACCGCTGAAGAGTGGCAGATCCCGAACGCGGAAGAGTATGCCCGTTCTCGTACCGAGAAAGAGTGCTACGACGCCTTCCAGTCGCTGGAGTATGAAGTGAACACGCTGCATACCGCCAACGGCCAGACCCCGTTTGTGACCTTTGGTTTCGGTCTCGGCACCAGCTGGGAATCCCGCCTGATTCAGCAGTCCATTCTGCGTAATCGTATCGCGGGCCTCGGCAAAAATCGCAAAACCGCGGTGTTCCCGAAACTGGTCTTCGCCATTCGCGATGGTCTGAACCACAAGCCGGGCGATGCCAACTACGACATCAAGCAACTGGCACTGGAATGCGCGAGCAAGCGCATGTACCCGGACATCCTCAACTACGATCAGGTAGTGAAAGTCACCGGTTCGTTTAAAACTCCGATGGGCTGCCGCAGCTTCCTCGGCGTGTGGGAAAACGAAGACGGCGAACAGGTTCACGATGGCCGTAACAACCTCGGCGTAATCAGCCTCAACCTGCCGCGCATCGCGCTGGAAGCAAAAGGCGACGAAGCCGCGTTCTGGTCACTGCTGGACGAACGTCTGGTGCTGGCGCGTAAAGCGCTGATGACTCGTATCGCTCGCCTGGAAGGGGTAAAGGCCCGCGTGGCGCCAATCCTGTATATGGAAGGTGCCTGCGGCGTGCGTCTGAAAGCGGACGACGACGTTTCCGAAATCTTCAAAAACGGTCGCGCGTCTATTTCTCTGGGCTACATCGGTATCCACGAGACCATCAACGCGCTGTTCGGCAACCAGCATATGTACGACAGCGAGATGCTGCGTGAGAAAGGCGTGGCGATTGTTCAGCGTCTGCGCGACGCCGTTGACCAGTGGAAAGATGAAACCGGCTACGGCTTCAGCCTGTACAGCACGCCAAGTGAAAACCTGTGCGACCGCTTCTGCCGTCTGGACACCGCCGAGTTTGGCCTCGTTGAGGGTGTGACCGACAAAGGCTACTACACCAACAGCTTCCACCTCGATGTGGAGAAGAAGGTGAACCCGTACGACAAGATTGATTTTGAAGCGGCCTATCCGCCAATCGCTAACGGCGGCTTCATCTGCTACGGCGAGTACCCGAACATTCAGCACAACCTGAAGGCGCTGGAAGACGTGTGGGATTACAGCTATCAGCACGTGCCGTATTACGGTACCAACACGCCAATCGACGAGTGCTACGAGTGCGGCTTTACCGGTGAGTTCGAGTGCACCAGCAAAGGCTTCACCTGCCCGAAATGCGGTAACCACGACGCTGCGCGCGTCTCCGTGACTCGCCGCGTCTGCGGCTACCTCGGCAGCCCGGACGCCCGTCCGTTCAACGCCGGTAAGCAGGAAGAAGTGAAGCGCCGCGTTAAGCACCTGGGTAACGGGCAGCTCGGTTAAGTTCGAGCGGTTTTTCCCCTCCCCCCTAAGGCTGAGGGAACCGTTCACTGCACCATCGTACCACCGTAGCCCGGCCGAGCGTAGCGACGCCGGGGCCGTCCCGGAGTCGGCGTACCGCCTCGTCCGGGCTACGATGGTTGCTAATCTGGAACGCGAACATGAATTACCATCAATACTACCCCGTCGACATCGTTAACGGGCCGGGTACACGCTGCACGCTGTTTGTTTCCGGCTGCGTTCACGAATGCCCCGGCTGCTACAACAAGAGCACCTGGCGCGTGAACTCCGGTCAGCCGTTTACCGCCGAGATGGCCGACCGCATCATCGCCGACCTGAACGACACCCGCGTAAAACGCCAGGGGATTTCCCTCTCCGGCGGCGACCCGCTGCACCCGCAAAACGTACCGGAAATTCTCAAACTGGTTCAGCGCATTCACGCCGAATGCCCCGGCAAAGATATCTGGGTCTGGACCGGCTACAAAATTGACGAACTGAACGCCGCGCAGAGGGAAGTCGTGAATCTGATCAACGTGCTGGTCGACGGTAAGTTTGTGCAGGACTTAAAAGACCCGGCGCTTATCTGGCGCGGCAGCAGCAATCAAGTCGTGCACCACCTGCGTTAATCCCCTACGTCAGCCGCTCAAAACCGGCTGACGCACTCCATCGCCACCGCCTTAAACTCATCAAAGCTGCGGGTCGCTGACAGGCGCGTCATGGCGCGTTCGCGCAGGAAAGTGACGAAAATATCGTAGATAGCCATCGCCTCTTCATACTCGCTTTTGCTGATCGCCAGCAGGAAGATGATGTGGGCGGTTTCATCGCCCCAGGCGATGCCCTGCGGGGCAATGACGGTGTAGACCACGGTTTTTTGCGCCAGCAGCCCCAGGGCGTGCGGCAGCGCAATGCCATCGCCGAGCATGGTGCTAACAATCGCTTCACGTTCTACCACCGAAGCGTGGAACGCTTCGTCGACAAACCCTTCCTGCTCAAGCTGCTGGCAGAGTTCGGCAAACAGCGTCTGCTGGTCCATCGGGCCGTCGATAACCCGAAAATGGGCGGCGTCGAAGAACTTGTTCAACATCCACGGGCGCGTGCGGTCGACCAGCACCAGCTTGCCAATCTGGTCCAGCTGGTAATCCGTAGGGAACGGTGAAATGGTAACAACCGGCTTCTCTTTTTCGCTGATACGCACCGTGGAAATGACAAAATCTTCGCTCACGCTCTCCAGCTGTTCGTACTCGCGCTGGGACAGCGTAGCGGCAATCTCTAC
This sequence comes from Kluyvera sp. CHPC 1.2972, assembly GCF_036759925.1. NCBI lineage: Bacteria > Pseudomonadati > Pseudomonadota > Gammaproteobacteria > Enterobacterales > Enterobacteriaceae > Kluyvera > Kluyvera sp. CHPC 1.2972. The sequence continues at coordinate 59,510 of NZ_JAPKIB010000011.1, forward strand.
CTGCGGATATTTACGCTGCAGAATGGCTTCAATCACCCGCACCATGGCGTTACCGGCATCGCACACCAGCAGCACCTTCGGCTGGCGCTGGTAGCCGATATTGTAGTGACGCTCTAACCCCACGCCGATGTGCAGCACCAGAAAACCGATTTCGTTTTCGCTGATGGTGTAAGGGGTATATTTCCCCCAGCTTGAAACCGCCGCCAGCGTCATATCCCACGCCATCGGGTAGTGCTGCTTGATGTTATCGAGCAGCGGGTTAGGGATCATAATCTGGTAGCGCACGCGGGTGATCATGGTCTTAATGTGGGTCAGCAAGTCCGCATGCAGCTGCGCGTCCTCCAGCAGGTTGTAGTTATACTGCTGATTGATATAGCGCAGGATGTAGTTCACCAGCGCTTCATCGTCGTCGGCGCTGATGGTTTCCGGGTCGACGTCCTGCACCTGCCGGGCGGCGATATGCACACACAGCCAGGCTTCTTCAGCCTGGGAGAACGGCTTTCCGGTGAGCTTTTGCAACGCGCTGGCCACATCATGAGCGACATCGCGCACGTTCTGCGCGACCTCTTCGGCGCTGAAATCTGCCAGCGGATAGCCGTCGCTTACGCGGCGCGCGACGACCGCACCGTACAGGCAGATAAAGCGCTCCCCGACATCGGTCAGGCGCACATGATGACGGATAAGCGTCTCTTCCAGCACGGCCTCCAGCATGGCTGGCACGCTATCATCAAACGCTTCCTGGCGGATCATCGGGTTCAGCGGCCCCTGCTGGCTGAGCTCCCACAGCAGGTCGGTCAGACAGGCGCGAATCGATACCTCGCTGCCAAACAGCTTCATGCCGTGGCGCGGGCGGGTCTCCAGCGTCAGCTGATAGCGCTGAAAGCGCTCGCGCACCTCTACCATATCGCCTTGCAGCGTCGCACGGCTGACAAACCACTCGTCGGCGAGATCCTCAAGCTTGATGGAGAACGCCGACGTCAGAAAACGCACCAGCAGGAAGTGAATACGATCCTGGGCGGTGCGGGGAATATGCTGCGGCTTAGGTGCGGTCTCTTCCAGCGTCTGATAGCGCGAAGGATCGTCAATCTTCAGCTGATAACCGCTGCCGCGAGTTAACACAAACTGCGCGCCGTAATTCATCAACAGCTCATTTAACGCGGTGATATCGGCGCGTACGGTGCGGGTCGAAACCGACAAGCGCTGCGCCAGTTCGTCCTGCGGCAGCGTTTCGTTTTGCAGCAGAGTAAAGAGTTGCGCTAAACGTTGATTGGGAAATCTCATGTCGGTTCCTTCCTGTTACGGCTTAAGGGGTGGCAGAAATCACCATCTGGGATGGGCTGCCAACCGGGGTGTAGTCCAGGGAGAACGTCAGTTTTCCGTCCTTCGGCGCTACGCTAAAGCGGGTGATATTGTCGCTACGCTGATTCATCACATAGAGCCAGTGCCCTTGCTTATCCAGCGTTAACGTTCGCGGATAGTCGCCACGCGTCCAGATGTCATCCTGATGTTTCAGGGTGCCATCGGCCATCACGGTAAAGTGGGCGATACTGTTGTGTAAGCGGTTAGCGACGTACAGCTGTTTGCCGTCCTGGCTTAATACCAGACCGGCGGCAAAGCTGGTGCCTTTGTACTCTTTCGGTAAGGCAGAGACCGTTTTCCCTTCGCGCAGCAGTCCGCTCTGTTTATCGAGGTGATAAAACGTCAGCGTGGAAGCTTCTTCGTTAATCAACCATAGTCCATTCCCGGCAGGCGTGAAGACAAAATGTCGCGGCCCCGCCCCGGCGGACGATGCGGCGATAAACGGCGGGTCGTTCGGCGTCAGCTTGCCGCTGGCGCTGTCCATACGGTACTGATAGATCCTGTCCAGCCCCAGATCGGTCGAAAAGACAAACTTCCCGCTCGGATCGGCCGAGATCATATGGGCATGCGGGCCGTTATGATCGCTGACGGCAAAGCTGCCTTCAACCGCCGCAGCCGGTCGCGCTGCGCCCGCAGGGCCTTGATCCTGATGCACATCCACCGCCTCACCCAGGCTGCCGTCTTCTTTCACCGGCAGGACGGCAATCGAGCCACTCACGTAGTTCGCCACCAGCAGATGGCGACCATCTGGCGTCAGCGAGAGATAGACCGGGCCCGCGCCGCCGGAAGCCACCTGATTCAGCTCGCTAAGCTCGCCGCTCGCGGCAATGCGCCACGCTTGCACCACACCTTTTTCTACTTCGCTGGCGGCGTACAGAGTTTTGCCATCCTGGCTGACGGTCAGCTGCGCGACGTTCGGCAGCGAACTGACGAGCGCTTTATCGCGCAGCTCGCCGGTTTTTCCATCGACGGTAAAACGGTACAGACCTTCGCCGTTAGGGTTGTAGGTTCCCACCCAGGCGTACTGGGTTTGCGCGACGGCGCTGGCGGCAAGCAGAGAGAGTGAAGCAACAAGCAGGTGACGAGCGGTTGGCATGGTGACTCCTTGATGGTTCGGTGGGGGTTTTCCCCCTCACCCCGGCCCTCTCCCCAAAGGGGCGAGGGAGAAAACCAGGCGGTCCCCTCTCCCCGTGGGGAGAGGGTTAGGGTGAGGGGGACAATCGCACTACTTAACAAGCTGTTTCGTGATTTCCAGCAGCTGACGCACATCCGCCGGACGCGTATTCCCGCTCGCCTTATCAATAATCGAGCTATAGATATGGGGGATAATTTTGCTAACGCCAGCATCCAGCGCAATTTTCAGGATTTCACCGTAGTTATCGAGGTCAATCCCGCCGGTTGGCTCCAGCCAGAAATCATGGCGCGCGCAGGCTTCAGCTACCGCAACAAACTCATCGCGATGCTTCAGGCCGCCCATCGGGAAGTATTTAATCGAGCTGCCGCCCATATCTTTCAGCAGGGCAATGGCAGTCTCCAGCGGCACAATACCGTCCGGCGCGTTGCTGGAGAGCGGGCCGGTGGAGATTTTCACCCTGCCGACGGTGCCGGTTGGCGATACCAGGCCGTTGACCACGGTCTCGTTCTGCCCCAACAGCGCGCGGCTGGTGCCGACGCCGGTGAAGACCTGGTTAACGTGCTGCGGCTGCACCTGGCGGGAAATTTCGCTGACCATCGCCGACTGGTTCGGATCGCCTGCGCCCAGGCCGACAGACAGTGCGTTATCAATCAGCTTTGCGTATTCACGCATATCGGCCACCGCGCTGGCGATGTCCGGATAGTTTTTGGAGAGCACGCCCACCAGCACATGACCTTCCGCCGCTTCGTAAATCTCGCTGGCGTTCTGCTTACTGCCTGCCAGAACGTTCAGGCAGACGCGGTCACGGTAAAAGTTTGGGGTCAGTTTCATGCTTTTTTCTCCTGGTTTAAGACTTCAGCAATACGGCGGGAGACAATCTCCAGCTGCTGCGCATCCACGCTGCGAACATCGGCTTCGATAATGCCTTCGTTGGCCTTGTAGCCGCGGAAGTAAATGGCGTATTCGCCCTGCTTCAGCGCCGCCACCAGGTCACCGGTGTGAACGCCGGTCACGGCTTCATCAAATTTAATCTCGGCGCGCGCAATGTCGCGGCCCGCGCTATCCCACACCACGCGGGCGGTCACGCCGTTGAGCGTATTAAGCTGATTGATGAATGGGGTCATTTTCGCCACCATCTCTTCGCCGCTCTCTTTGGTCGCCGTCAGGTAATGTTCGATGGCGCAGGTCAGGCCAAGAATGCCCTCTTTGCCCACTTTCATCGCACGACCAATGCCGTTCGACTGACGTTTGACCCACTCCACGTACTGGGTTTTACCGATAACCAGTCCGCTGGTTGGCCCTTCAATGGCCTTCGCGCCGCTGTAGATAACCAGGTCCGCGCCCGCACGGTAGTAGGCCTGTAAATCTTCTTCCGCCGCCGCATCAACAATCAGCGGCAGATTGTGGCTGCGCGCGACCGCCGCGGCCTGCGCCACGTTGAGCATGCTTTTCTGCACGCAGTGGTGAGATTTAATGTACAAAATGGCTGCGGTACGCGGGGTGATAGCCGCCGCCAGCTGGTCGGCAGAACATTCGTTGGCGTAGCCCGCTTCCACTAACTTGCCGCCGCCCAGCGCTACCATGGTGCCGACCGGTGCGCCGAAGTTGACGTTGTGGCCTTTCGGCAGCACGATTTCGTTGTTTTCAATCGGGGTAACGTGCAGGTTTTCCAGCAGCCAGTCGCTGTCTTTTACCAGCACCGCCGCCACCGACTGCGCAATCCCGGCGGAGGCGCAGGAGACGACGGTCGCCCCTTCTACGTCCAGCAGCTTCGCAATGTAGGCGCCGGTTTTATTCACCAGGTCTTTCATCTCGAAGTACTGGTTCATGCCCGCCATCGCGGCTTCTACCACTTCCGGACGCGGCGTAGAGACGCCGAGGATCGTCATACGGCCGGAGGTATTAATCACCTGTTTTAAATCGTATTTCTCAAAAATCGAAGGCATTTTCCGCACTCCCTTGTTCGGTCAGATAGCCCTTGCCTGCGCGAATCGCGGCAAGCGGCAGCAAAATCTTGTCAGCCTGAAGGCTCTCTTTTTCCGCATCCACCAGCACCGTTGGCGTCTGGGCAACGGTAAACAGCGTCAGGTCCGCGTCATATCCCACCGCCAGTTGCCCTTTACGGGTCAGGCGCAGGCCGTCGGCGGCATGGGCGGTGACGCAGTCAATAACCTGCGGCAGCGACATACCGATGGCGAGGAACTTCGACATCACCAGCGCCAGCGAGCGTACCGGGCCGTCGATGCGGTTACGGCAGTAGATATCGGAGCTGATGGTGTGCGGCAGAATGCCCATTGCAATCGCCCGGCGGGCCACTTCAAAGCTGAAGCTGGCGGTGCCGTGACCGACGTCGAGGCGCACGCCGCGCTTTAAGGCACGTACGATGGAGCCGCGCAGTTCACCTTCCGGCGTCAGAATACGGTTCGGTTTGCCGTTATAGCAGTGGGTGATGATGTCGCCGGAGCTCAGCAGTTCGGCAATTTCATCGAGGTTTGGCGGGTTGTTGCCAATGTGCACCATCAGCGGCAGGTCGCCGTTTTCTTTCTGGATGGCTTTGCCACGCTCCAGCGGCGTAATACCGTTTTCGCCGACCACGCTGCTGCTCATGCGCGCTTTCAGGCCGACGATAAAGTCCGGGTGGCGCGCCACCGCCTGCTTCACCGCTTCCGCATCGATATTGGCCATATTGGCCAGTTCATTCTGGGCAATCAGCCCGACGCGGGAGATGTTGAGCAGCGCATAGACGTCGGTCGCCGCTTTGCGGGTCAACTGGTAGAAATCGTCCACGTCATCGGCCCCGGTGCTGCCAGCATCAATCACGGTGGTCACGCCGGTGACGATACCCACGCTGTCCGGTTCGTCGTGATAAATCGGTGAGTTCGGGTAGCAGTGGACGTGGGAGTCAATCCAGCCAGCGCTGGCGTAGTATTTGCCGTCAAGGTCGATGGTTTTCAGGGCAGGCGCGCTAATCTCGCCCAGCGCCGCGATTGAACCGTCCTTGATGGCGATATCAGTCAGGGTATCGTCGACGAGGCGCGCACGGCGCAGGAGTAAATCAAACATATCTCTCTCCTGTTAAGACGGGCGCCAGAGCGCCCGCAGGGTTTAACTAATCGCTACCGGGAAGATAGAGCCCAGCAGCATCGCGCCCAGAATGGCGCCACCGGTAATCGGCTTCTGCCAGACATAGAAAATCAGCGCGCCAATCAGTGAGCCCACACCGATAGGAATCGAAGCGGTCATGGCGCTGAGGATAATCAACGGGCCAAGGAAGCGGCCGGAGGCATTACCTGCGCCCATCATTACGTCGGCCCCGTAGGTGGAGTCGCTCTGGTTAATGGTGAACTTACGCGCCAGGATGATGATGTAGCCAATCGCCAGGCCAATCACCAGCCCGGTAATCAGGGAGGCGATAAAGTTGGTCACCGGGAACATGATGCCCGCGCCCAGCAGCAGCGCTGGCACCCCAAGCCCCACGCCGGTCTGGATAGCCCCGCCGATGTCCAGAATGCCCACCAGCGAACCTTCGATGATACGGGCGAACAGGAAGCTCGCGCCGAACGCAGCAACGGCACCGTAAGCCCCGGTATCAATCCCGGCTTTCAGCATCGCCACGAAGGCCACTTCGTTGAAAGCGCCGATGCCGTAGAGGTAGTACATATGCGTCCCGGCGAACACGCCGGAGGAGAGCAGGCCAACGAAGATCGGGAACGACCAGTCGGCATACCAAAAACCTTTATTTTGTTCCATGTCAGGCTCCCGTTATTTGCCGCTGATTGAGCTGTGGATCAGTTCCAGCCAGTTCGGTACGGTCAGGTGGAAGGATTCGATCATCTTCATGTCGAAGCCGCGGAAGAAGGCGCTCAGGACGAACAGCGCAATAATCGCACCCATCATCACTTTGGTGACGCGATGCCAGCCGCTCTCTTCAACACCCTTACCAATCAGAATACCCAGCACCAGGCCCGGTACGGCGTTACCCATAATCAGCTGCGCTGCGCCGCCGAAGATGGTGGCCCAGAAGCCTGATTTCTTACCGGCATCAATCGCTGCCAGCCAGAAAATAACCGGCATGACGGTGTTCACCAGCAGGTTGGCTGCCGGAACCAGTACCTTAACGGCGGTGACCTGCAGCGCCTGCGGTACGGACGAGGCCGTCAGGTTAAGGAAGGCCACCACAATCATGCCGATGATGCCGCAGGCAATCGCCATTTTGCGTGGGTCATGCAGCGTCTCGCCGACGTTGCGATTTTTCACCATCAGTGCCGCCGCGCCCCAGTTCGGGATAATGCGGTGGTCAACGTCCTGGGTGAAGGAACCGGCTGCGACGGAAGAAGCCCAGGCATTAAAGAAGAAGCCGAGGCCAAAGGAGAAGTGAGAAGCCGGATCGCCTTCGCAGGAGTTCAGCTCGCCCAACGTACGAAACGCCCCCATCCCCTGCGTGGTGGGCGCGTGAAACATGCGTGCCGCTCCGGCGCCCACGCCGACGCCAACCAGGCCGCCGATAATGAGCGATTTTATTAAAATTATCAGGAACATAGTCTGACCCTTTGGTGAAAATCAGGTTTGCGTGACGAAATCCACTTTATCGATATCGATGGCGGTCACGTTGACGGTCACGTCCAGCTCCACGCTGTACGCTCGTCGTTCACGGCGTAAAAAGAAGAATAAGAACGCCTCTTTTCGTACCGCTTCGCGCGCATGAACAACCTGCACATCCTGTGGCTCAATACGCAGTAAGATGCGCGATGATGTTTTCATCACCGCTGCCTGCACGTGGTTCAGGGCATCGGCGAACGCCCGTGTTTTGCTCTCGCCTTTGCCCGTGACCCTCACCGTGGTGGTGAATTGCTCTTTCATACTCAAGCGCCGTACTTCTTCTTCCAGGCCTCTACCAGGCGTTCACCCAGCTCTTCTTTGTCCATAAAGCCGAAGCCCAGCACGTTGCAGCCTTCGTTGATGGCGGTCACGCCCTCTTCCACCGAACGCATGCCGTATTTCGCTTTGTAGCCATATTTGGTCTGCGCGGTGATAGCACCCGCACCACCGCTACCGCAGAAGGAGATACCGAAGGTCGCGTTCTCGGCCTTCATCATGTCGCCCAGCTTCATGTCGGCGGCGACGCCCGGTACCACAACTGCACGAGCACCGGCTTTTTCCGCGCCAGCGGCAACTTTTTGTCCTTTACCCAGGCGGTCGCCAATTACTACGGTGATCTGTTCCATTTGTTGCTCCTTACAGGTTGTCTTTTGCTACTTCGAAGTGAACGGAGAGCAGCCAGGCCTCTTCATCAGGCAGGTTGCCAAACTCCGCGACCACTTCGCGGGCAAGCATCATTGAATCGTCAGAAATCTCTTCAAACAGGCTTTCATCCACTTCCGGCAGCGGCTCGCCGCTGATGGACCGGTGGGCCATGGCCCGCACGTGGGAGGTCAGCATTTGCTCCTGCACGTCGTTAGGGGTGATATCGCGGCAGCGTAACAGTGCGAACACCTGCTGCAACATCTTGTCGGCCAGCCGTTCGGTCTGTAGCGCCTGCTCCCCTGCGTCGTGTATTACCGCTCCGTTATTCACTCGTGTTACCCCGCTAATGTCTCTGGGGATAAACCTAACGCCGGGGGATGGGAGTTTGTAGCGAGTTGTTTTCCACTTCGAAGTGGAAAGGTAGACGGCTTGAGTGATCGAATTCACACATTCGCCACGAAAGTAACGATTTCGATATATTCGCGTGATGAATGTCACGTCTGAGGGACAAGGTCATTGGAAAGGCGAATGGCAAAACGAAGGTGAAAAGTGTGATATCGGTGAAGTTTTTCGGGAAATTTTCGGAGAGGAAAGACGGAAGGCGTCAGGGCGACGCCTTCCGGAGATAAGATTAGCGGAACTTCTTGTGGTTCTCGTTGCGGGTGGTTTTGAAATCTTCCGCGGCGGCCTGGGCTTCTTTCACTTTGCCCTCGTTCGCCAGCTTCAGCGCACCGTCAATCTGACCAATCAGCGTATCCATCCCATGGTGATAGTCTTTCATTTCTGCGCTGTCAGCCGCTTTGCCTTCCAGCTTCGGCGGGGTCTCTTTTTTGGCGTCTTCCGCGGCGGTACGCATCTTCGTCAGCGCCGCTTTCAGCTCACCCGCATCGGTGGTCTTCTGCACGACCTGCAGATTTTCCGCCAGGGTGTCCATATCTTCGCCCAGGTCGGCAAAGGCAGAAGCCGAACCCAGCGCCAGCGCGGAGACCGCCAGCATCGCTACCAGTTTTTTACGCATTGCTCACTTCCTTTTTATTATTTAAGCGAACGGGCGCAGCAGGATGCGCCCAATACGTGATTACTGTCCGGCGATTTTCATCTCCGGAAGCAGTACGGAACCACATTGAATGTTACTGCGTGTCTCAATATCGTCGGCGATAGTGACCATATTGCGCCACATGTCTTTCAGGTTGCCAGCGATGGTGATTTCACTCACCGGATACTGAATTTCGCCGTTCTCAACCCAGAAGCCGGATGCACCGCGAGAGTAGTCGCCGGTGATGCCGCTAACACCCTGCCCCATCAGTTCAGTCACGACAAGACCCGTGCCCATCTCTTTAAGCAACTTTTCAAAACTCAGGCCGCGACCGGCAATACGCCAGTTGTGGATGCCGCCCGCGTGGCCGGTGCTCTTCAGACCCAGCTTACGCGCGGAGTAGTTGGTCAGCAGCCACTGGGTCAGCACGCCGTCTTTGATGATGTCGCGACGTTCGGTGCGCACGCCTTCACCATCAAACGGCGTAGACGCCAGCCCTTTCAGCAGATGCGGGTGCTCTTCAATGGTCAGCCATTCAGGCAGAATTTGCTTGCCGAGAGAGTCCAGCAGGAAGGTCGATTTACGGTACACCGAACCGCCAGCAATGGCGCCCACCAGGTGGCCAAACAGCCCGGTTGCGACTTCGTTGGCAAAAATCACCGGCGCTTTCATGGTGGAGAGCTTACGCGGCTCCAGGCGGGACAGGGTGCGACGCGCGCACTCTTCACCAACCCATTCCGGGGACTGCAGGTCACCCAGCGCGCGGCCGATGGTATAAGCGTAGTCACGCTCCATGTCGCCGTTCACTTCGGCAATCACGCAGCTGGACAGGGAATGACGGGTAGAACAGTAGCTTTGCAGCATGCCATGGCTGTTGCCAAAGACTTTAATACCGTAGTGGCTGTTGAAGCTGCCGCCTTCGGTGTTGGTAATGCGTTTGTCGGCTTTCAGTGAAGCCTGCTCAGCGCGGGCCGCCATTTCGATGGCTTCATCCGGGGAGACTTCCGCCGGGTGGAACAGGTCAAGATCCGGGGCTTCAAAGGCCAGTAACTCTTTATCTGCCACGCCTGCACAGGGGTCCGGCGAGGTGTAGCGCGCGATATCCAGCGCCGCCTGTACGGTACGGGCGATAGCATCCGGGCTCAGGTCGGTGGACGACGCACTGCCTTTACGGTTCTGGTGATAGACGGTAATCCCCAGCGCCCCATCGCTGTTAAATTCGACGTTTTCGACTTCACCATAACGGGTGCTTACGCCGATGCCGGTGGTTTTACTGACCGCCACTTCCGCGCCGTCTGATTGAGTGGCTGCCAGTTCCAGCGCCATAGAGACCGCTTTTTCCAGCGCAATACGTTGTTGTGCAACTTGTGTGATCACTTTCATCGTCTAAGCCATAATCTGAGGTAAAGTTAAATGAAGTCTAACAGAGAACCCTTTCTCAGTATGCGCTCAAGCTGTTAGTATTAGCCTCTTTTTTAAGGAGCCTGAAATGACAAAGCAGCCCGAAGACTGGCTCGACGACGTCCCCGGTGATGATATCGAAGACGAAGATGATGAAATTATCTGGGTCAGCAAGAGTGAAATTAAACGTGATGCCGAAGAGCTGAAGAAGCTTGGGGTAGAACTGGTTGAGCTCGGTAAGAACGCGCTGGATAAAATCCCGCTGGACGCCGACCTGCGCGCCGCCATTGAACTGGCGCAGCGTATTAAGATGGAAGGCCGCCGCCGCCAGCTGCAGCTGATTGGCAAAATGCTGCGTCAGCGTGACGTAGAACCTTTCCGTCAGGCGCTGGATAAGCTGAAAAACCGCCACAACCAGCAGGTTGTTGTGTTCCATAAACTGGAACAGCTGCGTGACCGTATGGTTGACGGTAGCGATGAAGCCATCGAAGAAGTGATGAACCTGTGGCCTGACGCCGACCGTCAGCAGCTGCGTTCACTGGTGCGTAACGCCAGGAAAGAAAAAGCCGGCAATAAGCCGCCAAAATCTTCCCGCCAGATCTTCCAGTATCTGCGCGAGCTGTCCGAACACCAGGACTAAGTGTCAAGAAAATGCCCTCTTCGTGAGGGTATTTTTTTGCCCGTCTTGTGCAACATCCCGGCGTCGCGCTGCTCGGCCGGGCGACTTTCATGCCATCACAATCTGGCACAAATCATGGTTGAAGCGCTGGTACTGCGCTTCGTCAATCGGCTGCGGGTAGCTCAGCACAATGAGTTCGTGATCGGCAATGTCGGCATGATAGGTCGGGTGCGCGTGCGGCCACGGGTTGGCGAAGAATCCCATGCTTTCATAGAAACGCAGGCGCTTGTGGGCTATCTCGGTGGTCAGCGGGTCGATTTCCAGAATGGTTTTCGGTGCGCGCTCGAGGATTTGCCCCAGCAGACGTTTGCCGTAGCCCTGGGAACGCAGGCTGCTGTCGACCGCCAGATGTTCAATATAGACGTAGCCGTCGAACGCCCAGCATCCGCTCATGCCAATAAACTGTTCACCATCGAACCACGCTTCCAGCGCGTAGTGCGGGGAGTTAAGCGCGCGCTGCTTGGCGGGGAGTTCGCGCTGTTCGTGCCAGGGGAAGGCGTGGGTGTAAAGGGCGTCCAGTGGGGGGAAAAGGACGGAGTCGGTGGTGGTGATTTTTTTTGCGGTGAGCATTTTTAGGTTCCGGGGAATGGGCTGGATTGAGCGAGCCCCCCTCACCCCGACCCTCTCCCCAAAGGGGCGAGGGAGAAAACCGGGCGATCCCCTCTCCCCCGTGGGGAGAGGGTTAGGGTGAGGGGGTAACCCGCTCAGCGCAAAGCCAGGCGAATTACTCCTGCTGCGCTTTCTTCGCCAGCCCATCGAGCAGTTTCTGATGAATGCCGCCGAAGCCGCCGTTACTCATCACCAGAATATGGTCGCCAGGCTCGGCGCTCTTCACAATCATATCGGCCAGCGTATCCACGTCAGCGCTCCAGTGTGCAGGCTGCACACAGGCTTCTGCCACTTCCGCGACCTGCCACGGAATGTGCTGCGGCTGCAGCAGGAACACTTCATCAGCGCGGCCCAGAGACGGCGCCAGGTCGTCTTTGCAGACGCCCATTTTCATGGTGTTCGAGCGCGGTTCCAGCACGGCGATGATTTTCGCGGTACCGCCCACTTTGCCGCGCAGCGCTTGCAGCGTCGCGAGGATAGCCGTTGGGTGGTGCGCGAAGTCGTCATAAACGCAAACGCCGTTGGCTTCACCACGAAGCTCCAGACGACGACGGGCGTTGATAAAGCTGCCCAGCGCGTTGGCGGCATCGGCTGGTGTCACACCCACATGACGCGCGGCGGCAATCGCCATCAGACCGTTATGCATGTTGTGTTCGCCGACCAGGCCCCATTTCACTTCACCGACTTTTTCACCGTCGAGCAGCACTTCCCACTCGGAGGCGTCGGTATTGAGTTTTTTCGCCTGCCAGTGGCCCTGCTCGCCCACTAGCTCCTGCTCGCTCCAGCAGCCCATCGCCATCACCTGTTTCAGGTTGGCGTCGTTTTCCGGCAGGATGATACGGCCCTGGCCCGGAACGATGCGCACCAGGTGGTGGAACTGTTTCTGGATAGCTTTCAGATCGTCGAAGATGTCCGCGTGATCGAACTCAAGGTTGTTGAGGATCAGCGTACGCGGGCAGTAATGCACGAATTTGGAACGCTTATCGAAGAAGGCGCAGTCGTATTCATCGGCTTCAATCACGAAGAACGGGCTGTCGCCCAGACGCGCGGAAACCTCGAAGTTCCCCGGTACGCCGCCGATCACAAAGCCCGGCTTGTAGCCGCACTCTTCGAGGATCCAGGTCGCCATACCGGCGGTGGTGGTTTTGCCGTGGGTACCGGCAACCGCCACAACCCAGCGATCGCGCAGCACGAAGTCGTGCAGCCACTGCGGGCCGGACATATACGGAATGTTCTTCTCCAGCACCGCTTCTACACACGGGTTACCGCGCGTCATGGCGTTGCCGATGATCACCAGATCCGGCTGCGGGTCAAGCTGGCTTGCGTCATAACCCTGAATTAAATCAATACCTTGCTTTTCAAGCAGCGTGCTCATCGGGGGATACACATTGGCATCCGAACCCGTGACTTCATGACCCAGCGAGCGAGCCAGCATCGCCAGACCGCCCATGAAGGTGCCACAAATACCCAAAATATGAATGCGCATACGTCACTATCCTTTTTTTATCTGCCCCGCATTTTACCCATATGTTTGCCGGCAGATAAACGCATTTCAGGATATTCCGTAGTTTGCTGGCGCGATTCACCAGTGCGATTTTTTTTTATTCTTTGTTAAGATTGTTGCAGTCGTTTTACTCAACATCCACTGTCAGGGAAAGTGTTATGAAAACGTTAGGTGAATTTATTGTCGAAAAGCAGCACGAGTTCTCTCATGCTACCGGTGAGCTCACTGCTTTGTTGTCGGCAATAAAGTTAGGTGCCAAGATCATCCACCGCGATATCAATAAGGCCGGTCTGGTCGATATCCTGGGTGCCAGCGGCGCAGAAAACGTACAGGGAGAAGTACAACAAAAGCTCGATTTGTTCGCAAACGAGAAGCTGAAAGCCGCACTCCGCGCCCGTGACATCGTCGCCGGTATCGCCTCCGAAGAAGAAGACGAAATTGTCGTATTCGACGGCTGTGAACACGCGAAGTATGTGGTCCTGATGGACCCGCTGGATGGCTCATCTAATATCGACGTTAACGTCTCTGTCGGTACTATCTTCTCTATCTACCGTCGCGTAACCCCAGTGGGCACGCCGGTCACCGAAGAAGATTTCCTGCAGCCGGGTAACCGCCAGGTCGCCGCGGGCTATGTGGTTTACGGCTCCTCCACTATGTTGGTGTACACCACCGGCTGCGGCGTGCACGCCTTTACCTACGACCCGTCGCTGGGCGTGTTCTGCCTGTGCCAGGAGCGTATGCGCTTCCCTCAGCGCGGTAGCACCTACTCTATCAACGAAGGTAACTACATCAAGTTCCCGAACGGGGTGAAGAAGTACATCAAGTTCTGCCAGGAAGAAGATAAGTCCACGCAGCGCCCGTACACCTCACGCTACATCGGTTCTCTGGTGGCCGATTTCCACCGCAACCTGCTGAAAGGCGGGATCTACCTGTACCCAAGCACCGCCAGCCACCCGGATGGGAAGCTGCGTCTGCTGTATGAGTGCAACCCGATGGCGTTCCTCGCGGAACAGGCCGGCGGTAAGGCCAGCGATGGGAAAGAGCGTATTCTGGATATCGTGCCGGAAACGCTGCACCAGCGTCGTTCGTTCTTCGTCGGTAACGACCATATGGTGGAAGACGTTGAGCGTTTGATTCGCGAGTTCCCGGACGCGTAATCTTATTGAGGATGCCCCCTCACCCCGGCCCTCTCCCCCGTGGGGAGAGGGTTAGGGTGAGGGGGTAACCTCGCTACGACACCTGCAACCGGAATGAAGACATCGCGGCCACCAGCGCCTGCGACTGCTCTTCCAGCGAACGGGTTGCCGCCGACGACTGCTGTACCAGCGCCGCGTTCTGCTGCGCGGTTTCATCCATCTGGCTTACCGCAATATTCACCTGCTCAATGCCGCGGCTCTGCTCCTGCGACGCGCTGGCAATTTCGCGCATCAGCTTGGTCATGCGCATCACTTCACTGGCAATCTCATCCATGGTTTCCCCCGCCTGCTGCGCCAGGTCGCTGCCTTCGCTGACGTGAGTTTGTGAGGCGGAAATCAGCTGACGAATCTCTTTGGCGGCATCCGCGCTGCGGCTTGCCAGGTTACGCACTTCACCCGCCACCACCGCGAATCCGCGACCCTGCTCACCCGCGCGCGCCGCTTCTACTGAGGCGTTTAGCGCCAGAATATTGGTCTGGAAGGCAATCCCATCAATCACGCTGAGGATATCGGCGATGCGGTTGGCGCTGCCGGAAATATCCTGCATTTTTTCAATCACGTAGCAGACCATTTCGCTACCGCGGTCGGCGGTATCGGAAACCTCCTGCGCCAGCTTGTGCGCCTGGTCGGCGTTATCGGCGTTCTGCTTCACGGTGGCGGTGATCTCCTCCATGCTGGCCGCGGTCTGCTCAAGCGACGTCGCCGTCGACTCGGTGCGCTGCGCCAGATGGTTGTTACCCGCCGTCAGCTCGCGGCTGCCAACGTCAATCTGCGAACTGGCATCCCGCACGCGCATCACTGAGTTCATCATCGACTCGCGCATACCGGCAATCGCCACGTTCAGGCGCTTAATCTCCGCGCTGCTCGCCTTCAGCGGTGAATAGGTTAAATCCCCCGCCGCCACCTGCTCCAGTTGGCCAATCGCCGCCGCTAGCGGTTTAAGCAGCAGATGACGCAGCTGCAGCCAGCCCAGCGCCATCACGCCTGCGGTCAGGAGAATGGCGATAACCATCAGTACCAGCACGCGGTTTTTGGTGCTGTGCACCGCCGCGACTTCAATCTGGCCGCGAGACTCGCCCCAGTCCTGGAACGCGTGGATCGCATCGTCAAACTGGCGAGAGACCGGGATCATGGTCTTTTCCAGCAGATCGTAATAGCCGTCAACGTTTTGCTGGTTCAGCGCCGCCAGCATCGGCACGATCCCTTGCGTGTTGTAGGCTTCGAAGCTTTTGGTCACGTTCGCCAGCAGCTGCGCACCGTCGGCGTCATCCATGGCGGACTGGCCCACGTCGGCAATGATCTTTTGCCCCTGGGCAACTTCACCGTTGAGCACTTTTACCGCCGTGGTGGCATCATCAAGCATGCCTATTTCCATCAAGCGGACCGCCTGGCTGGCTTCGTTACGCGCGCGCAATAACAATGTATAACCTTCATTCAACTGGGTTATTTGATCGCTTTGCAGATGGTCAATGCGTTGTAGAGAGGTGGAGCTTTTGGTGAGGGCATAAATGCCGATGCCGCTGACTAAAACCAGCAGCAGGGTCATCACGGCGAGCAGGGACAGCAAGCCGGTACGGATAGAGAGCGTTTTTAGCATCATAGTGTTGTCCGGTAGCAGGGGTACTGTTTGGCGTAAAAAGTCAGTATCGGCCGCTACCGGAAAAACATTAGTGTTTCAGTGTGTTAGTCCTTTGTTACTGCCACGTTCACGCGGGTCACCGCCGCGTTCTGGCGTTTCTCCCACAGCACCGTCAGCGCACGCTGGAGCGCGATGAAAATAAACAGCAAAATGCCGATCGCTATCTTCGTCCACCATGAGCTGAGCGTGCCGTCGAAGTTGATATAGGTCTGAATCAGCCCCTGAATGCCCACGCCGAACAGCGTACCGAGCACCGTCCCCACGCCACCGCTCAGCAGCGTACCGCCAATCACCACCGAGGCAATGGCATCCAGTTCTACCCCAACGCCCGCCAGCGCGTAACCTGCCTGGGTATAGATAGAGAAGACAATACCGGCAAGCGTCGCCAGCCCGGTCGACAACATATAGATACGCACGATAGTACTGCGGGTCGGAATCCCCATCAGGTTCGCCGAGGTGGCGCTGCCGCCGATGGCATACACCTGATTACCAAAGCGGGTACGGTGAGCCAGGAAGATCCCCAGAATCACCACCAGCAGCATCAGCAGCCCCATCGCGCTCAGGCGACCGCCGCCGGGAATGGTCCACGCCAGCCCGGATAGGGTGTCATAGAGCGGATGATCGATAGGAATCGACTCTTCGGAGACCAGATAGCTGACGCCGCGCAGAAAGAACATCCCGGCAAGGGTGATGATAAACGCCGGGATCTTCAGGGCATCAATCAGCCAGCCCATAAACGCCCCGAAGGCGCAGCCCATCACCAGCACCAGCGGGAAGGCCACCAGCGGCGACAGCCCCCATACGCCAATGGCCTTGGCTAAGAAAACGCCGGTAAAGGCGATCACCGAGCCGACGGAGAGATCGATACCGCCGGAGAGGATCACAAAGGTCATCCCTACCGCCACGATGCCCAGAAAGGCGTTGTCGGTCAGGATGTTGCAAATCACCCGCGTGGAGGCAAAGCCGGGAAACTGGGTCAGGCAGTAGAGATAGCCGAGGATGAACACGCCCAGGGTGATCATCAGCGGTAAATTACGTTTTATCATCGCGGCGAACCCTCTTCAGCATCTGAATAAAGCGCGGCGACTGGACGATCAGCACGCACATCACCACCACCGCCTTCACCACCTGGTTAAGCTCGGGTGGGAAACCGGAGAGCAGAATGCCGGTGTTCATGCCCTGAATAATCAGCGCGCCAACCACCGACAGCAGCAGGTTAAAGCGCCCGCCCATCAGCGAGCCGCCGCCAATCACCACCGCCAGAATGGCATCCAGCTCCAGCCACAGCCCGGCGTTGTTAGCATCGGCTCCGCGAATGTCCGCCGCGACAATGGTGCCGGCAATGGCCGCGCAAACACCGCTCAGCACGTAGGCCAGCATCACCACGATGCGGGTGTTTACCCCGGCGTTTTTCGCCGCGCGGATGTTGATCCCCACCGCTTCAATAAACATGCCGAGGGCGGTTTTACGCGCCAGCAGCCAGAAGAGGACCAGCGTCACCAGCGCGATAATCACCGGCGTCGGGAACAGCAGAAACTTGCCGCTGCCGATCCACGCCAGCGACGGCGAGTCGAAGGTGACGATCTGCCCGGAGGTGATCAGCTGCGCCACGCCGCGCCCGGCCACCATCAGGATGAGCGTTGCCACAAAGGGCTGAATTTTGAGGATAGCGACCAGGATGCCGTTCCATAGCCCCGCCAGCACGCCGGAGCCTAGCGCCGCCAGCAGCACCACCGGCAGGCTGTGCCCGGCTACGGTCATTGAGGCGGCGGTGGCCCCAGCAATCGCCATCACCGCGCCCACGGAAAGATCGATACCGCCGGTGGCAATCACCAGCGTCATGCCAATCGCCAGCAGCGCCACGGGGGCGGCGCGGTTGAGGATATCAATCGGGCTGCCGAACAGGCGGCCATCCTGTAGCGTTATCTGGAAAAAGTGCGGTGCGACGAGGCTATCCACCAGCAGCACCAGAATCAGCGCCGCTATCTGCGGCATGCCCGGCGGCCAGCGAAAACGTCGCGCGGGCTGACCGGGTTGAGGAATGGATCGAGGCATCACGGTGTACTCCTTAGGCCGCAATAGCGTTCATGATGGCGGGAACGGAAAGCTTATCGAGCGGGATCTCCGCTACCTGTTGGCGATCGCGCATGATGATCACCCGGTCGGCGTAGCCCACCAGCTCTTCCAGCTCGGACGAAATCACCAGCAGCGCCAGGCCATCGGCGCAGAGGGTTTCGATCAGGCGAATAATCTCTGCGTGCGCACCCACGTCGATCCCGCGGGTCGGTTCGTCGAGGATCAGGAACTGAGGGCGCGTCAGCAGCCAGCGGGAGAGCAGCACCTTCTGCTGGTTGCCGCCGGAGAGAAACTCTACCGGCTGCTCGGCGCTAGGCGTACGGATTGCCAGCTGGCGGATAAAGCGTTCGGCAATGTCGTTCTGCTCTTTGCGCGGAATCGGCCGCAGCCAGCCGCGCTGGGCCTGCAGGGCGAGGATAATATTTTCCCGCACCGAGGCAGCGGCAATAATGCCGTCGGTTTTACGATCCTCCGGACAGAAGCCAATTCCCAGACAGGAGGCCTGATGCGGCGATCGCAGGGTTTGCGGTTTGCCTCTGATCGTTGCCTGGCCGCTGTCGGCAGGATGGATGCCGAAGATCACCTCGGCGGTTTCGGTACGCCCCGATCCCAGCAGCCCCGCCAGGCCGACGATCTCGCCGGGGCGAACGTGTAGATCGAACGGCGCGATGGTGCCTTTTTTGCCGTAGCCCTCAAACGAGGCGATCGGCTTGTCGCTGAGCAGCGTGCGCCCGGCGCGCTGTAGCGCCTGATGCTCCAGCTCGCGGCCAAGCATCATTTTGACCAGTTCAATCTGTGGCAGATCGCTGGTTTCCCGGCAGCCAACGAACGATCCGTTGCGCAGCACGGTGATCCGATCGCTGACCGTATAGACCTGATCGAGGAAGTGGGTGACGAAGATCAGGCTTACGCCACGATCGCGCAGCTGGCGCATCAGGGTGAAGAGCATCTCCACTTCTTTGGTATCGAGACTGGCGGTCGGTTCATCGAGGATCAACACTTTTGCCGAGAGATCGATGGCCCGGCAGATGGCGACAATCTGCTGCATCGCCACGGAAAAGCGGTTTAGCGGCTCACGCACGTCGAGGGAAAAGCCGTAGGAGGCCATCAGCGCGGTGGCGCGCTTTTCCATCTCTTTGCGCTGGATAAAGCCAAAGAGTTTGGGTTCACGGCCAATAAACAGGTTGTCCGCTACCGACATGTTCGGCAGCAGGTTCACTTCCTGGTAGACGGTGCCAATCCCCAGCTGTTGGGCATGGGCGGTATTTTTCGGGTTAATTTGCTGGCCTTCCAGCCAGATGCTGCCGCTGTTGGCGTGGTAGACACCGGTCAGCGCCTTGATAAGCGTCGATTTCCCCGCACCGTTTTCACCGAGCAGCGCCATAATTTCACCGCGCCGCAGGCTAAAATTGACGTTATCCAGCGCCTTAACGCCGGGGAAGTACTGGCAGAGCCCCTCGGTGCGGAGGATTTCTGGGTTGGTTTCTGTGGTCATGGTGCGCTCTCCCCCTCACCCAATACATTGTGCCCAACTTGCAGCCCGCACCGCCCTGCTCCCTCTCCCTTTCAGGGAGAGGGTTGGGGTGAGGGTACAGCCCGCTTAATAGCCCATATTTTTCTTCTTCTCTAACTCCTCTTTCGCCGTATCCGGCAGATACAGCGTGGACTTGGTCAGCGTCACTTTTTCCGGCATGGTGCCGTCTTTCTTGAATTTCTCCAGCGCATCAAACGCCGGGCCAGCCATATTCGGGGTCAACTCGACGCTGGCGTTGGCTTCACCGGCAATCATCGCTTTGTAGATATCCGGCACGCCGTCAATAGAGCCGGTCAGAATATCTTTGCCCGGCTTCAGCCCGGCCTCTTTGATGGCCTGAATAGCGCCGATCACCATGTCGTCGTTATGGGCGTAAACCATGCAGATGTTCTTGCCGTTGTTTTCTGCCTTGATAAAGCTCTCCATCACCTCTTTACCCTTACTGCGGGTAAAGTCGCCGGACTGCGAGCGGATAATCTTGATGTTGGAGGCTTTCGAAATCGCATCGGCGAAGCCTTTCTTACGGTCAATCGCCACGCTCGCGCCGACGGTGCCCTGCAGCTCGACGACGTTACACGGTTTACCGTCGACGGTTTTAATCAGCCACTCGCCAATCAGTTGGCCTTCCAGCACGTTGTTGGCGGTCACCGTGGTCATGTAGAGCGATTTGTCTTTAACATCAATGGAACGGTCGAGCAGGAAGACCGGGATTTTGGCCTCTTTGGCTTCCTTCAGCACCGGTTCCCAGCCGGTGGCGACCACCGGGGCGATAAAGATGGCGTCGACGCCCTGGGCGATAAACGAGCGAACTGCTTTAATCTGGTTTTCCTGCTTTTGCTGCCCGTCGGCGATCTTCAGGGTGATACCGCGTTTCTCCGCTTCCTGCTTCGCGACGTTGGTTTCCGCCGCGCGCCAGCCGGATTCAGATCCGACCTGCGAAAATCCCACAGTTAAAGGAGCAGCCATGACCATAGACGACATGGCTGCGGAAACTGCTGTGACAAGAAGTAAGCGCTTCCACATAGAGTTATCCTCGTAGGGTTATTGTTGGTCAAATATTCATCTGCGGGAAAACTATAGACAATAGGATATGTAACGGAATGCGTTACATCACAATTCAAAAAAGTAAATTATTTGTTAATTAGCAGCGAACATCAGAGTTCAGGAAGGAGTAGGTGTCGCGCACCCATTGATGGCTATCGTTTTTGTGTTTTTTTTGACCACGACGCTGCCATTTTTTACCGTGTTGTAAACGGTTTCATGATTTTATTCATGATGCGGCTACGTTTATGGATTTTTCTGCCGTAAGAAGGCACTGAAAAGGCCGGGTTCCAGGGGGAGAGGCGTAAAACAGGTCAAGACTTTCCCGGCGAGTTGGCTATAATACCGGGCACTAGTTTGCCATACATTCTAAAGGAAACAGACATGAGCTTACTCAACGTCCCTGCGGGTAAAGATCTGCCGGAAGATATCTACGTAGTCATCGAAATCCCGGCTAACGCAGATCCTATCAAATACGAAGTCGACAAAGAGAGCGGCGCGCTGTTCGTTGACCGTTTCATGTCCACCGCGATGTTCTATCCGTGCAACTACGGTTACATCAACCACACCCTGTCTCTGGACGGTGACCCGGTAGACGTTCTGGTCCCAACGCCATACCCACTGGAGCCAGGTTCCGTCATTCGCTGCCGTCCAGTTGGCGTGCTGAAAATGACCGACGAATCCGGTGAAGATGCGAAGCTGGTTGCGGTACCGCACACCAAACTGAGCAAAGAATACGATCACATCAAAGATGTGAACGACCTGCCAGACCTGCTGAAAGCGCAGATCACCCACTTCTTCGAGCACTACAAAGACCTCGAAGCGGGCAAATGGGTTAAGGTTGACGGTTGGGACAACGCTGAAGCGGCTAAAGCTGAAATCGTTGCTTCCTTCGAACGCGCGAAGAAATAATATTTTTCGAGCGTGACAAAAACACCGCCTTCGGGCGGTGTTTTTGTTTGTGCGGATCCCGGTATCAGCAATACAAAAAACAACGCCACCCTGGGGTGGCGTTGTCGTATTCAATACTGGTCTTTGTCCAACCAGTTTCCACTTTCTATCAGCTTCAGCCCATCGACCGGGCGCTGATAGACGTACATCCAGGCACTGCCATAGGGCGTCTGGATGAGATGACGTGCATATTCACCTGCTTTGGTGCGCAGCGCATCCAGTTCGGCCAGCGTCGATGCGTCGATCCGATAAACCTCACCGTGTACCGTGCCTTCGCCGGGCACCGCGCCTGGATAGTGGCCCAGGCTGTACAGTTGATAATCGAAAACGCTGTGATCGCCCAGCCACTGGGCGTTGGTCATCCAGTGGCTGTTACCTTGTTTGCGCCGTAAACTGCCGTACACAAATATTCGCATTGCTAAAACTCAAACTGATAGAGCAAATCGAGCGCCTGGTCTACGCCAGACACCGCTTCCAGATACAGCTTAGGCATCAGGCGATAGCGTAACGTGAGCGTCGCTAACGAGTCAAAGATCCCCACGCCATATTTCACCTGCAGACCCGGCAATACGTAACCACTGACCACCACCTGGGAGGAATCACCCACCCCTTGCGTATCCAGAGCCAGATTACTTACGCCAAACGTCTCGCCGATTTTACCCACAACCTGACCACTTTGTGCAACCCCCATACCAATAAGCATAGATGTCATGGCCGCACTGTCACTCTGGCCGCTGTCCAGACCCTGCCCACGCACGAGGTAGGAGAGCGCTTCCTGCTGCGACATCGCCGGGTCGGAGAAGACCTCCGCCTTAGGCTGATCGGCTGAGCCGGTGACGCGAACGCCGGCGATCACATCATTTTCGGTAGCGTCTGGGTTACGAATGGCTTCGATATTCAGCAGCGGCTGATCCGGCGGGCCGGAGAACAGCAGTTCGCCTTTACGCACGATCAAATCCTGGCCGTAGGCGTGGAAGCGCCCTTCCGGAATGTTGATCTGCCCGTTCAGCCCCAGCCCCTGTTTATCCTGCGCCACCTTCAGGTCGCCGGTCAGGCGCGCCTTCAGGCCGAACGCGTCCAGACGGACGTTGTTGCCGACATGGATATTCAGGTTGCTGTTGATAGGAATCGACGCGGACTGCGTTTTCTCCGGCTTGAGGTCACTGTTGAGCATCACCTCATCGCTGGAGACGCCGACAGCGCTTTCCGGCACCTCTTTCACAATAATACGCGCCCACGGGATATCGACGTTGCCATCCAGCGTGAACAGGCTTGGCGTGGCTTTAAACTCAATGTCCGGCGATACATCCAGGCGCACCATCGGCGGCGCGGTGATACGAACCCGACTGCCTTTCGCGGCAATGCGCGCGCGCCAGTTGTCTATCTGCCGCCAGTCCGCGTCGCCGTTCAGGCTAATTTGCCCCTGCTGGGTACGAATATCCCCCAGCAGCGTCGAGCTGGCGCCGTTGAAGTTCATGGTTATCTGGCTTGGCTGCATGTCGAACGGCATAAAGTTGCCGTCCACGTCGATGCCGTTCAACTGCATCTGCCCATAGAGCAGCGGGCTCTGCACATCGCCGCCCAGACGCAGGTTCGCGTTGAGCTTGCCGTCCGCCTTTTCACCGCGGGAGAAGATGGGATTAATCATCGCCAGTGAGAAGTTACGGATGTTGACGTTACCGCCCAGGTTACGCCGCCCCTGCGGGTCGGTGACCTGTACCTGCCCGTCCAGCTGGCCGTTGTTGGTCAGGCGGATAAGCCAGCCCAGCTCGGCGCGGTTGTTGTGCAGATCGGCGTTCAGATTCAGCGTGTCAAACGCCACCGGCAACGGCGCATCGTTGACGATTTGCGTAACCTTCACGTTGCGCCCGGAGAGCGTCACTTTACCCTGCGGCAGCCCCTCTTTGGTGGTGTCCCAGGTCACGTCGGCGTTACCGCTGAACACCCCGCTGGCCTGCGTCGCTTCCGGCATAAACGGTTTGAGCATCGCTAAGTCGAAGCGGTTAAGGTTAACTATCGCATGGCCCGCCGCCCCGGCATCAATCGTCTGCGGCACGCACAGTTCAGCGTTCGGGTTCACCCAGCAGTGCGGCCCGATGCTGATTTTCTGTTCGAGGTTGCGGTAGTCCAGTGCGATATCGCGGTTGATGGACCACGGGCCAACGGGGGTCTGGAAGCGCGTATTGCTGAGCGCCCCCTTCCAGCGTTCTTCTTTACGGTCGAAGCTGCCCGACAGGGCTAATTGGCCGGAGACCGGTTCGCCCTGAATCTGCAGCTGCAGCGCGTGCTGCTTCTCGTTGCCTTTGGCTGCCAGATGGACCAGGCCGATATTTACCCCCGGCTGGACGATGCGTTCTACGCGTACATCGAGGTTACCGGCAATCTGGTCGGTGGAATTGACGTCGCCATCCACGCGCACCTGAGCAATCGACAGCGCCTGC
This sequence comes from Kluyvera sp. CHPC 1.2972, assembly GCF_036759925.1. Lineage (NCBI taxonomy): Bacteria > Pseudomonadati > Pseudomonadota > Gammaproteobacteria > Enterobacterales > Enterobacteriaceae > Kluyvera > Kluyvera sp. CHPC 1.2972. The sequence goes on from NZ_JAPKIB010000011.1 coordinate 83,355, forward strand.
CAGCGCAGGCCACGCGCGGTGATATCCGCCAGCAGCTGCGGGGCGTCCACCGTACCGCGAACTTTCACTAACCCCTTCGCCGTGCCGCCAAGGCCCGGCAGCATGTTGTCGAGCTTCGGCGCATCAATGTTGGCATCCAGGTTGAGGTCTTTCACCCCCAGCTCGCCCTTCACGTCGGCGTTGTTGTTACCCAGCGCCACCTTCAGGCCGGGAATAGTCCACTGCATGTAGCTGTTGCCGCGCAGTGAACCATCGACGTTCACCTTGTTCTGCTTCACGTTGCCGGTGATTTTCACCTCCGGTACGTTCATCTGCCAGGTGCCGCCATAGAGGCTACCGTTGGTTTTAATCAGGCCATCCAGCTTCGACGGCCAGTCCGGTGCTACCTTCGCGGTGTTGATGCCACGAAGCGCCAGCTCACCGCGCCAGCTGATCGCCTGCTGCCAGTCGAGCAGTGCGGTCAGTTCGGTTTTCCCCTCCAGCGCGGCCACGGTCAGCTTGTCGAGGCTCACCTGCCGCTCGTTGCCTTTCGCGTCGATGGTAATATCGGCTGGCGGTACGCCCTGCCCTTTCACCCCAGTGCGGAATGAGAGCGTATAGTCGGTCATCTTGCCGCCGAGCTTCAGCTTCAGGTCATCAGCCTGGAACTGTTTCTCACCGGTAAACGGCCAGTAAAGCTGCTTGCTGTTGATCTCCAGATTGAACGGCAGCCCGGCTTCCGCCAGCTGTGTCTGGGCGCGAAGATCCATATCCACCGGGCCTGAAAGATTCACCCCCAGCTCCAGCTGCTTACGCACCTCGCCGCCCACTTTCAGCTTCACTTTCTCGCCCTTCAGCGGATCGATGTTCAGCGTACTGTTGAGCGTGATGTCTACCGGCCAGTCGTTGATCAACTGCGCGGTCCCGCTGGCGTTTACCGTGCCCTGACTGGAGTCAACGTCCAGCGTATCGAGCTTCATATTGCCGTCGATGCTGCTCACCTTCAGCAGCATTTTGTAGACCGTAAGGTCAGTGTCGCCGGTAATGCGCAGCTGTTCGCCGCTAAAGGACTCAATGTTCAGGTTCAGCGGCAGATGAATATCGGCCATCTCCGGCAGCACCGGTTTGGAGAACAGCTCGGTCATGGTCTCGCCGAGCGGTTTTTCCTGCGGCTGCGGGTTGTCAATTTTCGGCTCAACCACCTCTTTTTGCGCCACGTCGGCGACCTTCGGCAGGGCAATCAGCAGCCCTTGCAGCGTGGTTGGCGTCAGGGTCAGGTTTTTATCCTGCCATTGAAGGCCGCTGGTGAAGTCCATCACCGACACCGTGGTGGCATCAATCTTGATATTGACGCTGTTAAGCGCGAACCGCTTGAGGGTAATCGGGTACGGCGTGGAGAGGTTCAGCGGGCCGCTGTCCTCTTCTTTCACCGGCGCGGCAGGCGGCATTTTGCTGCTGTCGATAGCCACGTTGATGTTGCTAAGCGCAATGTCGTTCACGCACACGCTGCTGTGCCACAGGCAGTTGAGATCCACCGCCAGGTGGAATTCCCCGGCATCGACCGCCACGCCCGGCTGGGTGTAGCGGACATTTTTCAGCGTCAGATCGCGCCAGCCGCCGGTGACCTTGCCGATTTCCAGCCCCGGCACCCAGCGGTTTGCCGCGTTAAACAGCAGATGTAACCCTGTCGTCGTGCCGACGAGGAATCCGACGATCCCCACCAGCAGCACGAGAAAAATCAGTACGCCGAGGCTTATTTTCTTCCATAACGTCATAGTTCAGGCCCCAGTCCGATATAAAACTGCAATCCATGTTCATCTTTGTCGCCCACTGGGACGGCGAAATCGAGCTTGATAGGCCCGACCGGCGACTGCCAGCGTACGCCAACGCCCGCGCCTTTTTTCCAGTCACTCTGGCGGATATCGCTGACTGCTTCACCGCCGTCAACGAACACCGCGCCCCACCATTTCCCGGTCACGTTGTACTGATACTCCAGCGAGCCGGTAGCCAGTTTAGAGGCACCAATCAGCTTGCCGTTGTCGTCGCGCGGGGCGATCGATTTGTATTTATAGCCGCGAATACTGCGGTCGCCACCGGCGAAGAAACGCAGGTCCGGCGGTACGCGGTCGAAGTCGCCGGTTTCAATCCAGCCAAGGTTGCCGCGCATCACAAAACGATGGCGGTCATAGAGCGTACGGATCCAGACGTTTTGCGCCTGAATAACGGAGAAGTCGACGTCCGAACCCCAAGCTGTGTTGGAGTAGTCGATAGAGTAACGCTGCGAGTCACCCCAGGTTGGCATCAGGCCACCGCGCGAGCGGGTTCGACTGATAGAGACGCCAGGGTAGAACAGCATGGTGGTATTGGTGACATCGGCCTGGGTAAAGTGGTCGAGGCTCCAGCGCAGGTTAATGGCGCGCTGCCAGCCGCTCGACAGGTCCCAGTAACGCGAGACGGCAAGCGTAGTGGAGTCCGCTTTGGTGTCGTTAAGGTCGGTGCTTTTGAAACCGCCCTGCACCAGGTAATACTGCTCCAGCGGGTTCTTCAGCAGCGGCATTTTGTAGCTGAAGTCCAATTGCTGTTCCGGAGCGGACACGCTGACGCTGGTCGTCAGGCTATGGCCGTAGGAGTTAACCCACGGTTTTTTCCACGAGGCTTTCACCCGTGGCCCCACGTCGGTGGAGTAGCCGCCCCCCAGTTCAACGGTGTTTTCGCTGCGCGGCGAGACGACGCCATGCAGCGGTAGCACCTTCGTTTTCCGGGAGTTATCAAATTCAGGGGCCACCACTACCGAGTTAAACCAACCGGTGGCAGAGAGACGACGGTTCAGTTCAGCGAGATCGCTGGACTGGTAATAATCGCCCTTTTTAAACGGCACCAGATGCTGCAAATACTCCTCGCGGATCTGCGAGCCTTCAAAGGTGACGTCGCCAAAGCGGTAGCGTTCGCCGCTATCGTAGTCGATATCCCAGAACGCCTGATGACGGGCGAGCGACACGCCAAGCTGGCTCTTGTTAAACTCGCTATCGAAGTAGCCTTTGCGCAGCGCCACGCTGGTTAACGAGCTTTTAAAGTGGTCGTAATCGCTGTGATTCAGGACGGAGCCAATTTTAGGCCGGGTTTTCAGCAGCGCCAGATAGTCGCTGTCGGTCCGCGCGCCGCCGCGCAGAATCACGTCGGTGCCACCAATCAGCACCGGTTCGCCGGGCGTCACTTTCACCAGCAGCACCTGACGGCCTTTGGCCGGAGGCGGTTTAAGTTCGAAATCGATGGTCGGCTCATAGTAGCCAAGGGCCTTCAGCCCTTCACGAATAGCATCATCGACGCGCGCGCGAAAACGACGATCGGCGGTCACTTCATCGCTGCCGATGTTCGAAAGCTGCGCACGCACGTTTTTTTGTAGCTCGCCTGAGAGCCCTTCAACCTGCAGACGGACGTTTGCTGCACTGGCAATACCGCTGGTCAGCAGCAAGCTCACCAAACATAACTGGCGGATTTGTCGCACATTTTCTCCTGAATATCCTTGTTCCCACCCCAACGGGAAACGAAAGCCCGCTCCGCGGCCACGACTGCGTTTTCGCCATTACTGCGCTCTGAGGGCGCACGGCATTCAACGTCAGCTCAAAAAACCCACTCTTTGTCGGGTTGAAAAAAAGACAGAGCCCCAAATTATTCTTATGTTTAAATCTAGACGTATTCGGCGTGTTTATTGTGTTAAAAGACGCGCTCGGTTACAACCTTAACGGAAATTACCGTACACCGGAGGCCTATCCCATGAGTCTAGCTGATAAAAAACACCTTGTATCTCAATCGGATGCATTGCCCGGAAGAAATACGCCAATGCCGGTCGCCACGCTCAATGTTGTGACGGAACACTCAATGACACACGTTCCGGAGGGGATGGAGGTCGCCTTATTCGCCATGGGCTGCTTCTGGGGCGTCGAACGTCTGTACTGGCAGATCCCTGGGGTTTACAGCACCGCAGCGGGTTACACCGGCGGCTATACGCCTAATCCGACCTATCGCGAAGTGTGCAGCGGCCAGACCGGGCACGCCGAAGCTGTGCGCGTGGTGTACGACCCGGCGGTCGTCAGCTATGGCGAACTGTTGAAAGTGTTCTGGGAGAACCACGACCCGGCGCAGGGGATGAGACAGGGTAACGATCAGGGCACGCAATACCGCTCGGCAATTTATCCCGTCACGCCGGAGCAAGAGCAGGAGGCGCATGCCAGCCTGAAGCAGTTCCAGGAGGCGATGCGTCACTCGGGCGATACGCGCACCATCACCACTGAAATCGCCAACGCGAAGCCGTTCTACTATGCCGAGGATGAGCACCAGCAGTACCTGTACAAAAATCCGCACGGCTACTGCGGCATCGGTGGCATTGGCGTGTGCCTGCTGCCTCAGGCCTGAGGTTAGCGGGAGACGACCACGCGTGCAGCATGACGCGTGGCGTGCGTCACCGTACCAAGCTCATAGATTTGCCCCTGCAGTAGCAGGTTAAACACGGGGGCATGCGGACGGTTAAGCCGCGTTTGCAGAAGGTGCACCGCCTCCACGCCGAGCGAACGGCAGGGAATGGCAATGCCGGTGGTTTCATCGCGCATTCGCGCATCCAGCTCCCAGACGTAGGTGGTCATCAGCGAGATATCCTGCGGCACGCGGACACCCTGTTTTTCCAGCACGTGCTGAACGCCCACCGACATCGGCAGCCCGGCGCAGAAAATCACCTCCGGCCACATTGATGACGGCGTTGAGGCAAACCAGTCGGCAATCGCCCGTTCGGTCTCCCCCTCGGAAAAACCTTCGGTGACCAGCAGGTCGCGCTGTGCATCAAAGGGAAGCTGGTACTGTCGGTACACCTCTTTAATCCCTTCAAGCCGCCAGTACATGGTTTCACGCCGCAGGCTGGTGACGCTCAGAATGCGCCGATGCCCCTGTTCAAACAGATAGCTCGCCGCCCGATAGCCAATCGCCCGGTGGTCCGGTGACACAGAGTCCAGCAGCCCCTCTTTATCCCGCGAGTTAATCAGCACGCACGGTTTACCGAGCGACTGCGCCAGCTTGTGGATAGTGGGGTCATCAATGCCGATGATAATGATCGCATTGATATTTTTATGGCTGACCTTCTCGAGGAACACCTTGATGTCGGCGCGCTGCTCGTCCAGCCCGCAGTAGCTCACGTAGACATCGTGCGGCGAGACCGCCTCGGCGATGCCGCGCGTCACCTCCAGATAGTAGGTATCCCCCTGAGCGGTAAAGGTGCGCTGCGGCGCGAACACCGCAATGCCGTTAATCAGTAAACGACCGCTGGCTAAATCATCGAGCACGCCCAGCCTGCGCGCGCAGCTGACGATAGCTTCCCGCGCCTTTTCACTGGTGTAGGATTTGCCGCTCAACACCCGGGAAACGGTGCTGACCGAGTAGCCCGTTTGGGCGGCAATTTCATCCATTTTTAGCTTGCCGGACATAGTGTGACCTCTGTCGCAATCATGTTTTGCAAATTTTTGCAGATGCAGTTTGCTGATTTTAAAACCCATTTTCAGTTTCCTGCGCAGATTCCTGTCCGGCCTGCGAGCATTCTCACAAATTCCGTTTGTCCGCTTTCCCCGCCTTCCCTATTTTCAAACCTCAGTCATTCCTATCACGGTTAAGGTGCAACATGGATAAGGTGCGTTTTGGCATTATCGGCGTGGGTAACATTGGTACCCTTCACGCCCGTTACCTGATGGCAGGTACGGTGAAAGAGGCCTGCCTGACGGCAGTGTGCGATAACGATCTCAGCAAGCATCCGGCCATTCGTCAGCTTGTTGGCGACAGCATTACGCTATTCGACGATGCCGAAACGATGCTGAAAAGCGGGCTGATCGACGCGGTTATCGTCTCCACCCCGCACTACGACCATCCTAGCCTGTCGATGATGGCGATGCGCCACGGCATCCACACCCTTTGCGAAAAACCGGCCGGGGTCTACACCGCCCAGGTGCGCGAAATGAACGACTACGCCCGCGGCTGCAATGTGGTGTTCGGCATGATGTTCAACCAGCGCCCTAACCCGCTGTATCAGAAAGTCAAAGACCTGATCGACAGCGGCGAGCTGGGCGAACTGCGCCGCTCCAACTGGATTATCACCAACTGGTATCGCTCGCAGAGCTACTACAACTCCGGCGGCTGGCGTGCCACCTGGAAAGGTGAAGGCGGCGGCGTGCTGCTCAATCAGGACCCGCATCAGCTCGACCTCTGGCAGTGGCTGGTCGGTATGCCGGTGCGCATGCGCGCGTTCTGCCAGTTCGGCAAGCACCGCGATATTGAAGTGGAAAACGACGTCACCGCCTACGCCGAGTACGCCAATGGCGCAACCGGGGTCTTTATTACCACCACCGCAGAAGCGCCGGGCACCAACCGTCTGGAAATCACCGGCGATCGCGGCAAAGTGGTGGTCGAGGAAGGCCGCTTGCGCTTCTGGCGTCTGCGCGAGTCCGAACCGGAATTCAACGCCCGCTGGCAGAACGGCTTTGGCGAGCCGGAGTGCTGGGAGGTGCTCATCCCTACCCCGCCTGAAAGCAGCGAGCACCACGTGGTCACCGCCAACTTCTGCGATGCCGTACTGCACGGTAAACCGCTGATTGCCCCCGGCACCGACGGCATCCGCGGCCTGACGCTTTCCAACGCGATGCATCTCTCCACCTGGACCGACGACTGGGTCAACCTACCGTTTGACGAGGCGCTGTTTAAAAAGCTGTTGGACGAGCGCATTGCCACCTCCGTTGAAAAACAGGTCGAAAGTAAAACGCTGGATGCATCCGGCACCTGGTAATCCGCCTCAGGAGAGACACATGTTACGTATTGCGATAGTGGGAACCGGGAACATCTCCCACAACCATATTCAGGGATATCAGGAGTTTGCCGACCGCTGCCAGATAGTCGCGCTGGTCGATATCTATCCGGAAAAAGCGCAGGAGAAGAAAGCCCGCTACGGGCTGACGGACGCGACGGTATTCAGCAGCCATCAGGCGCTGCTGGAGTCTGGCCTTGAGGTGGATATTGTCGATGTTTGTACTCCGCCGTACGTGCATGCGGAAATCAGCATCGATGCCTTAAATGCCGGTAAACACGTGCTGTGCGAAAAACCGATGGCGGCGTCGCTGGAAGAGTGCGACGCGATGATCGCCGCCCAGCGCGCCAGCGGCAAAATCCTCTCCATCATCGCCCAGAACCGCTTCACCGACGCCTTCTGGCGCTTAAAACAGGTGGTGGACTCCGGCGAACTAGGAAAAATTTGCCACGCGCAGGTGGACTCGTTCTGGTGGCGCGGCCACTGCTACTACGACCTGTGGTGGCGCGGCACCTGGGAAAAAGAGGGCGGCGGCTGCACCCTGAACCATGCGGTGCACCACATTGACGCCATCCAGTGGATGCTCGGCTTCCCAACGGAAGTGGTGGCGATGATGACCAACGTTGCCCACGATAACGCCGAAGTGGAAGACCTTTCCGCCGCCATCTTCCGCTACAGCAGCGGCGCGCTGACCCAGTTAACCGCCTCGGTGGTGCATCACGGCGAAGACCAGAAAATCGTGATTCAGGGCGATAAAGCACGTATCTCCGCCCCGTGGGACGTGTGGGCCAGCGTCTCCGCCGATAACGGTTTCCCGCAGGAGCAGCATAACGACGAGCTGGAAGCACGACTGGACTCACTCTTCCGCACTACGCCAAAGCTCAAATACACGCTGCACACCGGGCAGATTAACGATCTGCTGACCGCGGTGGAGCAGCATGGTGAGCCGCTGATTGACGGCGTGCAGGGTAAACGCTCGCTCGAGCTGATTACCGCCATCTATCAATCTTCCATTACCGGGCGCGTCGTGACGCTGCCCGTCAGCCCGGATGAGCCCTGGTATAAAACCGGTGGCCTGGTTTCCCTCGCCCCACACTTCTACGAGAAGGCGGCATCGGTCGAGAACTTCAGCGAAGTGGGTGCAATCCCGTTGGGTAAAGATTTGGACAAAGGAGCATAAACATGAGCATCAAAGACGGTATGAACTACGCCCCGGTGGGCAAACCACAGCCGGTTGTTGGCGAGGGTCAGTTTATTATTGCGGCAGCGGCATTAGACCACGGCCATATCTACGGGATGTGTAACGGCCTGATAGAAGCCGGTGCGACGCTGAAATGGGTTTATGATCCGGACCCGGCAAAGGTTGATAAGTTTGTACAGCAATATCCGCAGGCGCAGGTTGCGCCGACGCTGGAAACGATTTTAAACGACGGCAGCGTCCAGCTCGTTGCCGGAGCGGCGATTCCGTCCGAGCGCTGCGCGCTGGGGCTGAAAGTGATGGATGCCGGGAAAGACTACTTCACCGATAAAGCCCCGCTGACCACGCTGGCGCAGCTTGAAGCCGCGAAGCGTAAAGTGGCGGAAACTGGGCGTAAATACGCGGTGTACTACAGCGAGCGCCTGCACGTGGAAAGCGCGGTCTTTGCCGGGCAGTTAGTTGCCGAGGGCGCAATTGGCCGCGTGATGCAGACGCTGGGTGTCGGCCCACACCGTGAAGGCACCGGTCGCCCGGACTGGTTCTACGAAAAAGAGTTCTTCGGCGGCATCCTGTGTGACATCGGCAGCCACCAGATTGAGCAGTTCCTGTTTTATACCGGCAACAGCGATGCACGCATCGTGGCAAGCCAGGTTCGCAACGTGAACCATCCACAGTACCCGCAGTTTGAAGATTTCGGCGATGCCATGCTGGCAGGTGACAACGGCGCCACCGGCTACTTCCGCTGCGACTGGTTCACACCGGATGGTCTCTCTAGCTGGGGCGATGGCCGCTTAACGCTGCTCGGCACCGACGGCTATATCGAAATCCGTAAGTACGTCGATATCACTCACGGCGAGCAGGACGTGGTTTATCTGGTCAACAAAGAGGGCGAGTTCCGCTATCCGGTGGCGGGCAAAGTGGGCTTCCCTTATTTTGGCGAGCTGATTCGGGACTGCCTGAACCGCACCGAAAACGCCATGACCCAGGCGCACACCTTTAAAGCGGCCGAGCTGTGCGTGAAGGCACAGATGCTGGCGAACGCGGTGGAATAACGGGAGGCAGAAATGAAAACACGTCATGCGGCCATTATCGGCTGCGGTGCCATCCATACCTGCCACGTAGACGCGCTGCGCCATGTGCCGGGCGTTGTCCTGCGCGCGATTGTTGATATTGATAGCGCTAAAGGAAGCCGGCTGGCGGCCGACTATGGCTGTCATTTTTATCAGGACTATCGCGAGATGCTGCTGGATGACGCCATTGACGTGGTGCATATCTGCACGCCGCACTACCTGCATAAACCGATGATCCTTGCCGCGCTGGCGGCAGGGAAACAGGTTTTCTGCGAGAAGCCGGTGGTAATGAATCCGCTGGAGGCCAACGAAATTCAGGCAGCAGCAACGCGCCACCAGCGTCGCGTGGGTGTCTGCTACCAGAACCGCCTGAACCCCACCAGCTTAGCCATTCAGCGCTGTATCACCGACGGTACGTTGGGCAGCCTGCGTGCCATCAAAGCGGTGCTCACCTGGTCGCGCTCCGGGGATTACTATGCCGCCAGCCCGTGGCGCGGTAGCTTTGCCACCGAAGGCGGCAGCTTGTTGATTAATCAGGCGATTCACACGCTGGATTTGATGCAATGGTTTGGCGAGGGGGTCAAGAGCCTGAAGGGGGTCGTCGACAGCGCCTGGCTTGCCGACGAGATTGAAACGGAAGACAGCGCGATGGTCATCCTGCGTTTTCACAACGGCGCACGCGGGCTATTTTACGCCAGCAACAGTCATATCAGCGACTCACCACTGCTGCTGGAGCTGGAGTTTGAACGGGGAATGTTGCGCCTGACGGACAACGTGTTGTGGCTGTTCAGCGATGATACGCGTACGCAGCTTGCCAGCGATGCCGCACCCGACGGCATCGGCAAAAGCTACTGGGGAATCGGCCACCGTTTGGCCATTCTCCACTTTTACCAGGCATTAAACGATCCCGCTTCTGCAGATTACTGCGATATTGCTGAGGCGGCCAAATCATTACAGATGGTTAATGCTATTTACCACTCGTCACTATTGAGGAAATGGGTGAATATAAACTAGCGATCGTCATCCGATTTTTCCTGCTGTCAATAATATAAGGTGCAGGGGTAACTCTGCACTGACACCCTACCAGTACAGGAATAATAATATTATGGTTAAACCAACCGAACGCCGCGTTGGCTATGGCACCGCTATTGGCTACGGCGTAACAGATTTATTTGGCGGCGGCGCATTTGCCGTTATAGGAACCTGGCTTTTATTCTTTTACACCACCTATTGTGGCCTGAGCGTTTTAGAAGCCGGGTCAATATTTGCTATTGCTCGCATTATTGATGCGATTTTAAGTCCGGTAATGGGCTATATCACAGATAACTTTGGTCATACCTGGCTTGGCCGCAGGTTTGGCCGTCGCCGCTTCTTCTTGTTGATAAGCTCCCCGCTGATGTTCCTCTATGCGCTGGTGTGGATTACCGACATGAACTACTGGTACTACCTGGGGACCTACCTCTCTATCGAGTTACTCTCCGCGATGGTACTGGTGCCGTGGGAAACCCTTTCCGCCGAAATGACCAACCGCTTCAGCGAGCGTACGCGTCTCTCCGGCGTGCGCATGATGTGCTCTGCGCTCGGCGGTTTTCTGGCGGTTTCCGTCCCGGGCATTATTATGCAGTACACCGGGAAAGATAATTCATTCACCTACACGTTAACCGGGATTGTTTTTGCGACCATTTATTGCGTCGCCGTATTTACCACCTGGGCTTGTACCTGGGAAGCGAAAGATGTTCGCGAAGAGTATGAATTCCAGCCGGATAATCACCGCAGCAGTGGTCTTTTAAACCATTTAAAGTATCTGGTTATCGATCTTATTTCCTCATTCAAAATCAGAATATTTCGCCAGCATATTATCATTTACATCTGCTCATTTACCGCGATGGATATTTTTGGTTCGGTATTTACCTATTACGTGGTTTACGCCTTGCATCACGATACCGAAATGGTCTCCGGCCTATTAAGTATTGCCGCTTTTGTTTCGATTCCGGGCACCTTCGGCTTTATGATGCTGATGAATAAATTTAATCTCACACCGTCCGGAGCGCTGAGGCTCTCGTACGGCAGCATAATGGTGGTGCTGGCATTTCTGTTTATCGTTTATATCGGTAATTTGCAGGTACCGACGCTGCTGTTTTCCGCCGTGTTTGTGCTGCTGGGGCTGGCGAAAGCCGGGCTGTATTACATTCCCTGGAACATCTATAGCTTTATCCCTGACGTCGATGAAATCGTCACCCGCCAGCGCCGTGAAGGGATCTTCGCAGGCGTGATGGTACTGACGCGTAAAAGCACCGTGGCGCTGGCGATTATGCTGATTGGCATCGTGCTGGAAGAGAGCGGCTTCGTGAAAGGCGGCGGCGCACAGCCTGCCAGCGCCCTGCACGCCATCATCGGCCTGATGGTGTTCGCCACCGCCGGGATGCTGGCCGTGAGCTTCTACATGACCTATCGCTTTAAGCTGACGCAGAAAACGCACAGCCTGCTGATTAAAGAGGTGGCGCGGCGGAAGCTGGGGGGAAATGCCGAGGACTGCGACCCGGAGACGCGCGAGGTGATTATGGCGCTGACGGGGTATGCGTATAACGAGGTGTGGGACGCAAAGCTGCAAGGGCACGAGAAAGGTAAATCGCTCGCCACCAGCGGATAAACGCTCAGGCCGCAGCTAAAGTAGTCCAACGTTCAGATCTTTGAACGCCCTGAATGCCACAAAATAGAATTTTGCCTCTTCTTCGGGCAGGTTGACTTCCACAACGGCATAACTGCCATATCCTGCGTGGGTGACCTTACAACTGCCCAACTTCTCGACAATCTGCCGCAGATACGATCTAGCAAGCCTATAGCGCCGTTCACAAAATGGACGTTTGTCTTTCGGGGCAAAGTACATCAGCGATGCCTTAACGCCAGTTCGCTATAAGACCGTGGCGATAGGCGAAAGCCATGAAACAAGCTTCCTCCCAACCTCAATCACATAAAATGTGACCTCTGGCGGCTTTACAGTGCTTTACGCTATACTAACCGCTGAAATTGTCGCTTCATCACCTACGGGGCGGTTTTCAATGTGTATTCCACACGGATTTATAAACTTCCCCTTCCGAGGATCTGGCCCGACGGGCTGGATAAGATATGTTAAACAGTATATTAATCATACTCTGTCTGATCGCTGTAAGTGCGTTCTTCTCTATCTCTGAGATCTCACTTGCGGCATCACGCAAGATCAAACTGAAACTGCTTTCTGATGAAGGCAATACCAACGCCCTACGTGTTATAAAAATGCAGGAAAACCCCGGTATGTTCTTTACCGTGGTGCAAATCGGCCTTAACGCCGTTGCCATTCTCGGCGGTATCGTCGGCGACGCCGCTTTCTCCCCCGCATTCAACTCCTTGTTCTCCCAATATATGTCAGCGGAACTCTCCGAGCAGCTGAGCTTTATTCTCTCCTTCTCGCTGGTAACCGGGATGTTTATCCTGTTCGCGGATTTAACCCCGAAACGCATCGGTATGATTGCGCCTGAAGCCGTGGCTCTGCGTATCATCAACCCGATGCGCTTCTGCCTGGCGGTCTTCCGGCCGCTGGTGTGGTTCTTCAACGGCATGGCCAACATCATCTTCCGTATCTTCAAGCTGCCGATGGTGCGTAAAGACGATATTACCTCCGACGATATCTACGCGGTGGTGGAAGCCGGTGCGCTGGCTGGCGTGCTGCGTAAGCAGGAGCACGAGCTGATTGAAAACGTGTTCGAGCTGGAATCCCGCACCGTGCCGTCGTCGATGACCCCGCGCGAAAACGTTATCTGGTTCGATCTGCACGAAGATGAGCAGAGCCTGAAAAATAAAGTCGCCGAACATCCACACTCCAAGTTCCTGGTGTGTAACGAAGACATTGACCACATCATTGGCTACGTCGACTCTAAAGACCTGCTGAACCGCGTGCTGGCTAACCAGAGCATGGCGCTGAACAGCGGCGTGCAGATCCGCAACACGCTGATCGTGCCGGACACCCTCACCCTCTCTGAAGCGCTGGAAAGCTTCAAAACCGCCGGGGAAGACTTCGCGGTTATCATGAACGAATACGCGCTGGTCGTGGGGATCATCACCCTTAACGACGTGATGACCACGCTGATGGGTGACCTGGTCGGCCAGGGGCTGGAAGAGCAGATCGTCGCCCGTGACGAGAACTCCTGGCTGATTGACGGCGGTACGCCAATTGATGACGTGATGCGCGTGCTGGATATCGACGATTTCCCGCAGTCGGACAACTACGAAACCATCGGCGGCTTTATGATGTTTATGCTGCGTAAAATCCCGAAACGCACCGATGCGGTGAAGTTCTCTGGCTACAAGTTCGAGGTGGTGGATATTGATAACTACCGCATCGACCAGCTGCTGGTGACGCGCATAGATAACAAGCCGACGGTGCTGGTGCCAAAACAGGCCGATATCATCGAAAGCGAACAGCGCACCGCGTAAAACGCGAGTGCCAGAAACATCAACGGCTCCCATTGGGAGCCGTTTTTAATTCTGCCGCATCGTGTTCTGATTACGCCATGTCAGTCTGTAGGCGTAACACGTGGCGGTTAACTTCAGACATCACAGAAAGGTGCTGAATGTCTCTGACTTTTGGGATAAGAATTTTGCCCTTATCAAATTCAAAAGCGCCAACGTCCTTGATGTACAACCGTCCACGGAACAGGGTCTTAACGTATTTGGCTACCTGAAACGGGTTGTAGCGTTGGAAAATTTTCATTCTAATCTCCTGCAAGTACTACGCCCTTGTTGTCCACATTTGGCTCAACGCTCCGGGGCGCAAAGTGAAGTACTTGTTAACTATAGTCCATAACAACAGAGGTCCTCTATCTTAGAGGACCTTATTTACCTTTTTATTACAATAATTCAGAACTTTCTTTTCAGCTATACGACGAACACAGTATAAGCCTTCGATTTCGTGAGATTGTGTGCGTTCCTCCACAAACTGGCACCGCCTTTGCGGGAAAAAACCATAGATCGCACATATGATTAAAGCTATCGGCCAAGTGGTCGGATCACCTGCATATAAAAAGGAAAAACCATGACCCTACGTACCCTGCTGGCGGTTTCATGCCTGTTAATGCCGTTAATGGCTGCCGCGCATAACTTTACAAATGGACAACGTGTTTCGCCGGTTGGCGTGGCGGATCGCGGCGAACTGATTCTCGATAACGATAAGTTTAGCTATAAAAACTGGAATAGCGCGCAGCTACCTGGAAAAGTGAGAGTGGTACAACATATTGCCGGGCGTTCATCGGCAAAAGAGAAAAATGCGACACTCGTCGAGGCGATTAAAGCAGCGAATCTGCCACACGACCGTTACCAGACCACCACGATTGTGAATACGGACGACGCGATCCCTGGCTCGTCGATGTTCGTGCGCAGCAGCATTGAGAGCAATAAAAAGCTCTATCCGTGGTCACAGTTTATCGTCGACAGCGATGGGCTGGTGCGCAAAGCCTGGCAACTGGATGAAGGCAGCTCTGCCATTGTGGTTCTGGACAAAGAGGGACGGGTGCAGTGGGCCAAAGATGGGGCGCTGACGCAGGCAGAAGTGCAGCAGGTGGTTGCCCTGCTGCATAAGCTACTCAATTAAAAAATAGAGACCCGGAATCCGGGGTTCAGGAACGATTCGCGCGGAGTGTAATCCAGCGTTTTCCCCTGCCAGTCGTTGACGTGCGCGCCGGCAGCGGCAGCCACCGCGTGCCCTGCGGCGGTATCCCAGATATTGGTTGGCCCGAAGCGCGGGTAAAGCTGCGCTTCGCCTTCCGCCACCAGGCAGAACTTCAGCGATGAGCCAATGGACGCAGTATCGTGCTCACCCAACTGCTGCAGATACTCTTTCAGCTCGTCATCGTTGGCATAGTGAGAACGGCTCACTACCACCTTCGGCGGGTTCGCGTCGCGCACCTGAATCGGTTTACGCACGCCGCACTCTTCTTTCCACGCCTTGCCGTTTTCCGCGCTGTACATCACCTTCAGCACCGGTGCGAACACCACGCCCAGCACCGCTTTGCCGTTTTCAATCAGCGCGATATTGACCGTGAACTCGCCGTTGCGCTTGATAAACTCTTTGGTGCCATCAAGCGGATCCACCAGCCAGTAACGTTGCCAGTGCTGGCGTACGTCCCAGCCCGGCGGGTCCTCTTCCGAGAGAATGGGCACATCCGGCGTCAGCGCCTTCAGCCCTTTGATAATCACATGGTGCGCGGCGATATCGGCGGCCGTAACCGGCGAATCATCCTGCTTGCTGGTGACGTCCAGCGGCAGCTTTCCGTCGTATACCTGCATAATGGCATCGCCTGCGTCACGCGCAAGCTGACAGACTTGTTCTAACATTCTCCACCTCGTTGAGATTACAGTGGCGTTAACTTATTGTTTTATTTATATCGCATCGCCGTTAATTCTGCTATTCCCATCATCGTCCCGGATATCTGTGAACCGCTGCCGATTTCCTGTCACGCATTTCTGGCATGATTCACATCCTCGTAAGTAACAGAATACAAATACATTTAAATCTGTGTCTCAGATCTAAAAAAAGGATGCCTCTGATGATCAAGTTTAGCGCAACGCTTCTGGCGACGTTGATTGCTGCCAGCGTAAATGCCGCAACGGTGGATCTCCGCATTATGGAAACCACTGATTTGCACAGCAATATGATGGATTTTGATTACTACAAAGATACCGCCACCGAGAAGTTCGGCCTGGTGCGCACCGCGAGCCTGATTAACGCTGCTCGCGATGAAGTAAAAAACAGCGTACTGGTCGATAACGGTGACGTTATCCAGGGCAGCCCGATGGGCGATTACATGGCGGCCAAAGGGCTGAAACAGGGCGATGTGCACCCGGTTTATAAGGCCATGAACCTGCTCGATTACAGCGTCGGTAACCTCGGCAACCACGAATTCAACTACGGTCTGGATTACCTGCATAAAGCGCTGGCAGGGGCTAAATTCCCGTACGTTAACGCCAATATCATCGACGTTAAGACCAAAAAACCGCTGTTTACACCCTATCGGATTAAAGAAACTGAGGTGGTCGATAAAGACGGTCACAAGCAGACGCTGAAGATTGGCTATATTGGCTTTGTGCCACCGCAGATCATGACCTGGGATAAGGCCAACCTGAGCGGCAAAGTGACGGTGAACGACATCACCGAAACCGCGCGTCAATACGTCCCCGAGATGCGCGCCAACGGCGCAGATGTGGTGGTGGTGATTGCCCACTCCGGCCTCTCCGCTGACCCGTATCAGGCGATGGCGGAGAACTCCGTCTATTACTTAAGCCAGGTGCCGGGCGTCGATGCCATTATGTTTGGCCACGCGCACGCGGTGTTCCCGAGCAAAGATTTCGCCAGCATCAAAGGGGCGGATATTGCCAAAGGCACGCTTAACGGCATTCCCGCGGTAATGCCGGGAATGTGGGGCGACCATCTGGGCGTGGTTGACCTGGTGCTGAACAACGACAGCGGCAAATGGCAGGTGACTTCCGCACAGGCCCAAGCGCGCCCGATTTACGATACGGCAGCGAAGAAATCGCTGGCGGCAGAAGACCATAAGCTGGTTGATGCGCTGAAGGCCGATCACGATGCCACCCGCGAGTTTGTCAGCAAGCCTATCGGCAAGTCTTCCGACAATATGTACAGCTACCTGTCGCTGGTGCAGGACGACCCGACCGTGCAGGTAGTGAACATGGCGCAGAAAGCCTACGTTGAGCACTTTATTCAGGGCGACCCGGATCTGGCAAAACTGCCGGTGCTTTCTGCTGCCGCGCCGTTCAAAGTCGGTGGACGTAAGAACGACCCGGCAAGCTACGTCGAAGTAGAAAAAGGCCAGCTCACCTTCCGTAATGCCGCCGACCTCTACCTCTACCCGAACACGCTGGTGGTGGTGAAAGCCAGCGGCAAAGAGGTGAAAGAGTGGCTGGAGTGCTCCGCCGGGCAGTTCAACCAGATTGACCCGCACAGCAGCAAGCCGCAGTCGCTGATTAACTGGGATGGTTTCCGCACCTATAACTTCGACGTTATCGATGGTGTCGATTACCAGGTCGATGTGACCCAACCGGCGCGCTATGACGGCGAATGCCAGAGCATCAACCCAACATCCGAGCGCATCAAGAACCTGACCTTTAACGGCAAGCCGATTGATCCGAACGCCACCTTCCTCGTCGCCACCAACAACTACCGCGCCTACGGCGGCAAGTTTGCGGGCACCGGCGACAGCCATATCGCTTTCGCTTCACCGGATGAAAACCGTTCGGTGCTGGCGGCGTGGATTAGCGAACAGTCGAAGAACAACGGGGAAATTCACCCGGCGGCAGACAACAACTGGCGACTGGCCCCGATTCACAGCGACACCAAACTGGATATCCGCTTTGAAACCTCTCCGTCAGAAAAAGCGGCGGCGTTTATCAAAGAGAAAGCACAGTATCCGATGAAGCAGGTGGCGACGGATGATATTGGGTTTGCGATTTATCAGTTGGATTTGAGTAAGTAAGTCCTGCGCACTTCCCGGCGTCGCTGCGCTCGGCCGGGCTACGATGGCATGTAGCCCGGCCGAGGCGTTTACGTTTACGCCGACGCCGGGATCTGCCGCGCCATCACCACCGGCAAATTCACCTCAATCCAGTCCGCTAGCGCGGCCACCTTCTCACTCACCTCTTCACCCAGCGGCGTCAGGCTATACTCAACGTGCGGTGGCACCACCGGATAGGAGATACGGTTGATAAAACCGTCCTGCTCCAGCGCCTGCAGCGACTGGGCGAGCATTTTTTCGCTGACCCCACCCATCTTGCGGCGCAGGTCGCTAAAGCGATGCGTGCCTTCACGCAGCGCCACCAGAATCAGCACGCCCCAACGGCTTGTCACGTGTTTGAGCACGTCCCGTGATGGGCAGCTTTCGGCAAACAGATTGCCGTTACGCAACTTTTGCGTCAGCGTTGGATTTATTTCTTTCATACTTACCTTTTTGTACGTACTTACTAAAAGTTAGTTATGGTGATAGCTTACCACAACACCATACGAACACGAAGGAGAAGACCCATGATCGCCATTACCGGAGCCACCGGCCAGCTTGGCCAGCACGTCATTGCTAACCTGCTCAACACCACTGCCGCCAGCCAGCTGGTTGCCGTTGTCCGCAACCCGGCGAAAGCCGAAGCGCTGAGCCAGAAAGGTATCGTCGTTCGTCAGGCCGACTACGGCGACGAAGCAGCGCTGATCAAAGCCCTTCAGGGCGTGGATAAGCTGCTGATTATCTCCTCCAGCGAAGTCGGCCAGCGCGCGCCGCAGCACCGTAATATTATCAATGCCGCCAAAGCGGCGGGCGTGAAGTTCATCGCCTACACCAGCCTGCTGCACGCCGATGCATCGCCGCTGGGCCTACACGTTGAACACGTCGAAACCGAGAAAATGCTGGCCGATTCCGGCATTCCTTACGCGCTGCTGCGTAACGGCTGGTATACCGAAAACTATCTGGCGAGCGCACCGCCTGCGCTGGAGCACGGCGTGTTTATCGGTGCTGCCGGTGAAGGCAAAATTGCCTCAGCAACCCGTGAAGACTACGCTGCTGCTGCCGCGCGTGTTATCGCTGAAGAAGGTCACGCCGGGAAGGTATACGAACTGGCAGGGGACCACGGCTGGACGCTGAGTGAACTGGCCGCCGAGCTGGCAAAACAGAGCGGTAAAAAAGTGGTGTATCAGAACCTGAGCCAGGCCGATTTCGCCGCCGCGCTCAAAAGCGTGGGCCTGCCTGCCGGGCTGGCCGATATGCTGGCGGACTCTGACGTTGGCGCCTCCAAAGGTGGCCTGTTCGACGACAGCCATACCCTGAGCAAACTGATTGGTCGCCCAACCACGCCGCTTGCGGAGAGCGTCAAAGGCATCCTGTAATCGTTAAAAATCGGTTAAATGTGGTAGCGCCCCCGCGGGCCATCTCTGATAATAAAAGAATGGTCCAGGGGGAAACATCACGTGCAAGGCGTACCAGAACAGTTCAGCGATGAGAAAGACAGCGCCCGCTTTCGCCATCTGGCGCAGGTGCCGGGCGTTGAGCTTTATCATGCCCATATCTCCCGCTACGCCTTTGAACCCCACACCCACGAAGCCTTTGGCATTGGCGTGATTGAAGCCGGTGCCGAGCGCTTTCGCTATCGCGGTACCCAACACGTTGCGCCAATTCACTCGGTGGTCACCATGAACCCGGACGAACTGCACACCGGCGAGGCGGAAACCGCCGACGGCTGGCGCTACCGGATGATTTACCTCCAGCCCGACCTGCTCGAAGAGGTCACCGGCGTTCGCCACTGGTGGTTTGATGATGTCACCCGCCACGACCCACAGCGCTCGCTGTTGATTGGTCGCCAGATCCACGCCCTCTGGCATACCGACGACCCGCTCGCGCAAAAAGGGCTGCTGCTGGATATGATCGACACCTTCCAGCCGCTGGCCTGTCATGCGCCGGTGCTGGCGGAAGGGGCGCATCGCTTTGCCCACGTGCGCGACTATCTCTACGACAACTACATGCACCCCATCACCCTCGACGAACTGGCGAACGTCGCGGCGCTGAGCCCGTGGCACTTCCAGCGTCAGTTCAAAGCCCATTTCCACGTCACGCCGCACCAGATGCTGATGGCCGTACGCTTATGGCGTGCCAAAGAGTTTCTCACCCACGGCATGCCCGCCGCTGAAGTCGCCGCCGCGACCGGGCTGACCGACCAGTCGCACCTCACCCGCGCCTTTACCCAGCGCTACGGTATCACCCCGGTGCGCTACCAAAAGCAGGTTGTCCGTCGCTAATCAGCAATCTCATACAATACGGCGTCCCTTTCCCCTCCTACACTTTTCAGCATGTTCAACAGAAGTGGAAATCATGATGATTAGCGGTGTGCTGTATGCCCTGTTAGCGGGTTTGATGTGGGGGCTGATTTTTGTCGGGCCGTTAATCGTGCCGGATTACCCGGCGGTGTTGCAGTCGATGGGGCGCTATCTGGCGCTGGGGCTGATTGCCCTGCCGCTGGCGTGGCTGGGTCGGGCGCGTCTGCGCCAGCTTACGCGTCAGGACTGGTGGACGGCGCTGGGGCTGACCATGGTCGGCAACCTTATCTATTACGTCTGCCTTGCCAGCGCGATTCAGCGCACCGGCGCGCCGGTTTCAACAATGATCATCGCCACGCTGCCGGTGGTTATCCCAATTTTCGCCAACCTGCTCTATAGCCAGCGCGACGGTAAGCTGTCGTGGATGCGGCTGATGCCCGCGCTGGTGCTGATTGGCATTGGGCTGCTGTGCGTGAATATCGCCGAGCTGCGTCAGGGGCTGCCGGACTTTAGCGGCTGGCGCTACGGCTCCGGGATTGCGCTGGCGAGCGTGTCGGTGGTGTGCTGGGCATGGTATGCCCTGCGTAACGCCCGCTGGCTACGGGAGAATCCGCACCAGCCGCCGCTGATGTGGGCCACCGCGCAGGCGCTGGTCACACTGCCGGTTTCCGTTATCGGATACGTCGCGGCCTGTCTGTGGCTGAACGCCCAGACGCCAGAGTTTTCGCTGCCTTTCGGCCCACGACCAACGGTGTTTATTGGGTTGATGATCGCCATCGCCGTGCTCTGTTCATGGGTGGGTGCATTGTGCTGGAATGTGGCGAGTCAACGACTGCCGACGGTGATCCTTGGGCCATTGATTGTCTTTGAAACACTGGCAGGGCTGCTGTACACCTTCCTGCTGCGCCAGGAAATGCCGCCGATGCTAACGCTGAGCGGGATTGCACTGCTGGTGATAGGCGTGGTGATTGCGGTGCGGTCAAAACCGCAGAAACCGGCGGTGGTGCCGGTCTCTGAGGTCTGAGGCTTAGAAGGTTTCCCAGTTCGCTTCGTTGAGCGGCGCGGCTTTCGCCGTTGGCACGAACGCTTTTTTCATCGGCGCTTTCTGCATGGACTGCTGGCGGGAGATTTTAAACACCGCCACCGTCTCATTCAGGCGCGCCGCCTGCTCTTCCAGCGCAGATGCCGCGCTGGCGGACTCTTCCACCAGCGAGGCGTTCTGCTGGGTGACGCGGTCCATCTCAGCGACGGCCTGACCCACCTGATCAATACCGCGGCTTTGCTCATCTGAGGCGGAAGCGATTTCGCCCATGATGTCGCTAACGCGGGTGACGGCGTTGACAATCTCCGCCATCGTTTCACCCGCTTCATGCACCAGCGCAGAACCGGCGCTGACGCGGTTCCCCGAGTCATCAATCAGCCCTTTAATCTCTTTCGCGGCCTGCGCGCTGCGCTGTGCCAGCGTACGCACTTCGCCAGCAACCACGGCAAAGCCGCGCCCCTGCTCTCCGGCTCGCGCCGCTTCTACCGCCGCGTTCAGCGCCAGAATGTTGGTCTGGAAGGCAATGCCATCAATGACGTTGGTGATCTGGGCGATTTTGCTGGAGCTGGCGGCAATCTCGTCCATCGTACGCACCACGCCGTCGACGACGTTACCGCCCTTCTGCGCGGTTTCAGACGCGTTCTGCGCCAGTTGGGTAGCCTGACGCGCGTTGTCGGCGTTCTGCTTCACCGTCGCGGTCAGCTGTTCCATGCTGGCCGCGGTCTGTTCCAGCGAGGCCGCCTGCTGCTCGGTACGGGAAGAGAGATCGTTACTGCCAGCAGAAATTTCACCTGCGCCGGTGTAGATAGTGTCAGCCCCTTCGCGAACCACGCCGACGGTCTTCGCCAGCGACTGCTGCATGTCATTGACGTTGCGCGCCAACAGCGCCATTTCGTTGCTGCCTTCGGTATTGATATCGTTGGTCAGGTCGCCTTCGGCAATGTGACGAATGTGGTCCATCACTTTATGCAGCGGCTTAAGCAGCACGCGCTGCATCGCCACCCAGCTCACCACAATCACCGCCAGTGCTACTGCCAGCATGACCCCAAGGCTCCACAAAATCTGCACGTAGTCGCTCTCATTTTGTTTCACCCCGGCGCTGGTCAATGCTGCCTGCGCTGCACGCCAGTCCTGGTAAACGGCCTGCATCGCCTGCTGTTTTTGCTCAGCGTTTTGCTTGAACATCTCATCCAGCTTGCCTTCCGCCAGCAGCTCATTCATACGCGCGAGCGTCGCGGAGTAGATGCCGTACTGTTTCTCGAGGCTGTCTGACAGATGGCCGTCTAACCCAGGGGTTTCCGGCAGCGCGTAATAGGTGTCGTAATGACGTTTCGCCTCAGCCAGCAGATTGTTGGCGGTCTCCACCAGCGTTTTCAGTTCGCCGCCGTTAACGCTGCTCGCCATCGTGCCCTGCAGACGCAGCATGCCGCGGTTTAGAGTGACGCGCGCCTGGTTGAGGCTAATCCACGCATCGGTAAACTCCGCCACGTTCTGGCTGGAGAGCTGTGAAACGGTAAAATTCTGCTTGTCGTTATTCAGCGCGCGTACAAACACGCCCGCCGAAATCAGCTGCATCGCGCCCAGCGCGACCAGTACGACAATCAGGACGGTAATCACTTTTATTCTTTTAAACATCTTTTGCCTTTAAGTGCAGGTGGTCTGAAGTCTCACTATCGGCAGCGCCACGCGCTTGTTTAATCGATTCAGGTCTTACCAGAACCATTCTTAATAAGATTCAGCACGTTAAAGCGTAATAATTTTTTGTGACAACTATCACTTATTTCCACTCCCTACAAAGGGGTATATCTTCGACTTAAAGATGCATTTAAAATACATCTTATATTATTGATGACGAGGTAACTGCTATGGCCTTTCGCGACCAACCATTAGGCGAGCTAGCGCTCTCCATCCCACGCGCATCCGCGCTGTTCCGTAAATACGATATGGATTACTGCTGCGGCGGTAAACAGACGCTGGCCCGTGCGGCGGACCGTAAAGAAGTCGACGTTGCCGTGATTGAAGCTGAGCTGGCGAAACTGGCCGAGCAGCCGGTTGAAAAAGACTGGCGCGTTGCGCCGCTTGCCGAAATCATCGACCACATCATCGTGCGTTACCACGACCGTCACCGCGAACAGCTGCCAGAGCTGATTCTGCAGGCCACCAAAGTCGAACGCGTACACGCCGACAAACCGAACGTGCCGAAAGGTCTGGCGAAATACCTGACCATGCTGCACCAGGAGCTCTCCAGCCACATGATGAAAGAGGAGCAGATTCTGTTCCCGATGATCAAACAAGGCATGGGCAGCCAGGCGATGGGGCCCATCAGCGTGATGGAAAGCGAGCATGACGAGGCAGGTGAACTGCTGGAAGTGATCAAGCACACCACTCAGAACGTCACCATTCCGCCGGAAGCCTGCACCACCTGGAAGGCGATGTATAACGGCATCAACGAGATGATCGACGATCTGATGGAGCACATCAGCCTCGAGAATAACGTGCTGTTCCCGCGCGCGCTCAAAGGCGAATAAGATGGCTAAGCGCCTCCCCTTGCGGGAGGCGTTTTCTATTACAGCAGCCCTTTCTGGCGGAAGGTTTCCCGCGTCGCCACGTTAAGATCCATACTGGCCAGCGCTTCGGGTTTCACCCAGGCGACCGCCTGAAACTCCTCGTTGAAAGTAATATCCCGGTTGGCGCTCACGCAGTCGAAGATGAGATAAATCATGTAGATCTGCTCGGTCGTTCCATCGGCGTAGGTTTTTACCCGCACGTCATCACGGAAGGTCCACGGCTTCACCTCGGTAATCTCTAGTGCGTCTCCCAGCTCTTCACCAATTTCGCGTCTCAGCGCTTCTTCCATGGTTTCACCAGGCTCCATTCCGCCGCCGGAAATCGCCCACTGTCCGGGAAAAACGCCGCGGTCATCGGCCATTTTGCACAGCAGGTATTCGCCCTCGTTTTGAATCACCGGGCAGACAATCGTTCTCTGACGCATTTCATCTCCATACGCTTTTCGTTTGTGGCGGGAAAAGTAGCACGTTAAGAAAGGGGGGGCTACGAGGTGGGGCTCAAAAACAAAGAAAGCGCCACGATGGGCGCTTTGTGTCGTTTCCCCCTCACCCCGGCCCTCTTCCCCTTGGGGAGAGGATTAGGGTGAGGGGGGGGAAATTCGCTTACTTAGCCAGCTTGTTCTTACGCAGGAACATCCAACCCAGCCCCAGCACGATGAACCAGATTGGCGTTACCATCAGCGCTTCGCGGGTGTCCGCTTCCAGGGTCAGCAGTACCAGAACGAAGGCGAAGAACGCCATGCAGACCCAGCACATCACTTTGCCCAAAGGCATTTTGTAGATGGATTTCTCATGCAGGTGCGGACGCTTCTTACGGTATACCAGGTAAGAGCACAGGATTATCGTCCAGACGAACATAAACAGAATCGCCGACACGGTGGTGATCATGGTGAAGGCCGCAATCACGCTTGGGTTCACCATCAACATCACCACGCCACCCAGCAGGCAGATACAGGAGAAGGTCAGCCCTTTTGCCGGTACCGCACGCTTAGAGAGCTTCGCGAACAGGCTTGGTGCTACGCCGTCCTGCGCCAGACCGAACAGCATACGGCTGGTTGAGAACACGCCGCTGTTAGCGGAAGACGTTGCCGAGGTCAGCACCACGAAGTTGATGATGCTCGCCGCCGCCGGCAGGCCGACCAGCATGAACAGCTCAACGAACGGGCTCTTGTTCGGAACGACCGAGCTCCACGGGGTCACGGACATAATCACGATCAGCGCGAACACGTAGAACATGATGATACGGATTGGAATGGAGTTAATCGCGCGTGGCAGAGATTTCTCCGGATCTTTGGTTTCCGCTGCGGTGGTACCGACCAGTTCAATCCCCACGAAGGCGAAGACCGCTATCTGGAAGCCCGCAAAGAAGCCGCTGATACCTTTCGGGAACCAACCACCGTCGTTCCACAGGTGAGCGAACGACGCTTCTACGCCGGTCGGCGATTTAAAGTGCATCAGCACCATCACCAGGCCAACGATAATCAGCGCCACGATGGCGACGATTTTGATCATCGCAAACCAGAATTCCATCTCACCGAACATCTTAACGGTAGCGAGGTTCAAGCTCAGCAGCAGGACCACTACCGCCAGCGAGGCCACCCAGTCAGAGAGGCCGGGGAACCAGAACTGCGCGTAGGCGGTGATGGCAACGACGTCCGCCATCCCGGTCACTACCCAGCAGAACCAGTAGGTCCAGCCGGTAAAATACCCGGCCCATGGGCCAAGCAGGTCAGCGGCAAAGTCGCTGAACGATTTGTACTCGAGGTTGGAGAGCAGCAGCTCACCCATCGCGCGCATCACGAAGAAAAGCATAAAACCGATGATCATATAAACGAAGATGATCGATGGCCCAGCGAGACTGATAGTTTTGCCCGATCCCATAAACAGCCCGGTACCGATGGCACCACCGATGGCAATAAGCTGAATATGTCGGTTTGTGAGGTTTCGCCGTAGCGATTGTTCAGCCGGCTCCTGCTCAGCGGCAGCAGCGACTTTGATCTGATCAACCATGTGATTTTCTTCCTGTTGTTTCTGTCTGTGTTGTGCGGGCTCTACTGGCCCTTTATGTCGTCATGCAAGACGATCCTATCTATAGGATGTCTCGATATTAGGTAAGAATCGGAGGGATGAATACTATGATTTAAATATAATGTTAATTTTATGTTTAAAGTGAGTGTTATATCACCTCACCTATGGGAAACAGCTCACAAAAATACACGCAATTGCTGTATTTGCAAGATTAAATCCCAACATATATCTAACTTCAGGAGTTTGTATCCCCTCCCCGGACGGAGAGAGGATAAGTGCGAGGATTACAGGATTTCCAGTAACTCGACTTCGAAGACCAGCGTGCTGAACGGAGGGATGGAAGCACCTGCGCCACGTTCGCCGTAGGCCAGGCTATGAGGAATAGTCAGTTCCCACTTAGAGCCAACCGGCATCAGGGTCAGTGCTTCAATCCAGCCCGCGATAACGCCGTTAACCGGGAATTCAGCCGGTTCGCCACGCGCGACGGAGCTGTCGAATACGGTGCCGTCAATCAGCTTACCGGTGTAGTGCACGCGAACGTGGTCGGTACGCGCTGGAATTGCGCCTTCGCCCTGGGTCAGAACGCGGAATTGCAGACCGGTTTCGGTGCTGTTTACGCCTTCTTTCTCACGGTTTTCTTCCAGATATTTCACGCCGTCTTCGGCCATCGCCGCAAAACGCTCACGACGCACGGCATCAGCACGTTCGTGGATTTCACGCAGCGCACGATGAACAACGTCTACCGGCACAGCAGGCTGCTTGCCTTCCAGCGCATCGGCGATACCGGCAACCAGTGCTTCCGGCAGTAAACCCTGCAAACCGGACTCGCTCAGCTGCTGCCCTACCTGCAGGCCGATACCGTAGCTTGCCTGTGCTTCAATAGTGTCAAAAGTCGGGGTGGCCATCGTCTTTCCTTTCTTCGGGTATAAAGTAGCGGGCAGCATAGCAGCCGCGCCGCACAGGGTAAAACTTTGTGTCAGGAAAGATGACAAATTACCGGGAAAAAGAAACAATACGCTTTGCCTATAGGATATGATGAAAGTGCGCTTTACCACGTTCATCAGGCAGTTAGCCATCTATACTGGATAGCATCGACACGGAGCAGGAGGAGAGCCATGCCCGGGAGACTTGAAGTAAAACCTTTGCTGGCGAAGATCTGGCACGCGCCGGACGATCTTCGTATCCTGGACCCGCTGCCGCCTGCTCATCGTCGCGGCGTGATCGTTGCTGCGCTGGCTATTATTGTAGGCTTCCTGCTGCCTTCTGCTGACGATAGCCCACCCGCGCAGGTCACTCGCTCCGCGCAGTTGGACTTCCAGTCGCAAACGCCGCAGCCAGATGCTCAACCGCTTCACGCCCAGCTGGTGACGCCCTCTAACGATCTCGATCAGGTCGCTCCTGTCGCGCCGGAACCGGTGCAGGAAGAGCAGCCGAGCGAACAGCAGGCCGCGCCGTCGCAAACTCAGCCGTATCAAGAGAGCCGCAACACCAATGAATGGCATACCTATCAGGTAGAGGCCGGGAAAACGCTAGCGCAGCTTTTCCGTGACAACAATCTGCCAGCAACAGACGTGTACGCCATGGCGCAGGTCGAAGGTTCAGGTAAACCGCTCAGCTCGTTGAAAAACGGCCAGAAGGTACAGATTCGCAAGAATGCTAACGGTGTGGTGACTGGGTTAACCATTGAATCCGACAACGGTCAGGTTCTGTTTACCCGCCAGCCGGATGGCAGCTTTATTCGCGCGCGTTAAGCATGCAAATTGCCGGATAGCGGCTTCGCCTTATCCGGCCTACTGCAACCGCGAGTGTAGGCCTGATAAGCGTAGCGCCATCAGGCATTACCGTTTCACCTTATTCACCCACCAAATCCCCGAACAGACCAGCACCAGCGCCAGTGCATATTTCCACTCGAGAATATTTTCACCGAGGAAAATCGCCGACAGCACCGAACCGGATACCGGGATCAGGAAGTTAAACGGCGCAATCATCCCCACGCGGTTGTACTTGAGCAGAATGCTCCACAGCGCGAAGGCCACCGACGAGAGCAGCGTCAGATAGCCCAGAATCGCCACCGATGAGAAACCGTGGAAAGTCAGTGTGCCGCCGCTCAAGTAGCCGCCGACCACCAGCGCCAGACCGCCCAACGCCAGCTGATAGCCCGTCATCACCGTCGGGTCGACCGTTTGGGAGATACGTTTCCCGTACAGCGACGCCGCCGACAGAATAAACGCCGCCAGCACCACCGAACCATCGCCCAGGCTAAAGTTGAAGTCCAGCAGCCCGCTATTGAAGTTCACCGCCATCACCCCGGCAAAGCCGAGAATACAGCCCAGCGTCTTGTTATAGCTCAGCCGGTCGTTCTGGTAGATAAAGTGCGCCAGCAGCACGCTAAAGAAGGTGCCGGTGGCGTTCATGATGGATCCTTTCACCCCGGTGGTGAAGGCAAGACCGATGTAGAAGAAGATGTACTGCAGCGATGTCTGCGTCAGCCCCAGCAGGGTCAACTGACCAAACTGTCGTGCGCTCAGCCGTGCCACCGGCTTGCGCTGTGCCATCGCCAGCAGAAGCAGTATCAGCCCGGCAAACAGGAAGCGGTAGCCTGCAAAGACGATTTTAGTCGGAATATCATCGGCGGCGATCTGAAACAGCTCATACCCGCTCTTAATCGCCGGGTAGGCGCTTCCCCACAGCAGACAGCAGAATGCGGCACAGAGATAAACGATGTTTTTACGGGAAAACAGAGGATGCTGGCGCAGAGTTTCCATTCTTTCACCAAAAATTAAAATATTGTTTTAATTTTTTGATTATCGCGAAAAGGACGAAAGATAGCCAGTCGAAAAGTGGTGGGACTAAAAAGCAAAACGCCGGCACAAGGCCGGCGGTTTGTTGTTATCAAAACGTGGGTTGCAGATTACTCAGCAACAACGTTGATGATAACTTTAGCGAACACTTCGCTGTGAACCTGGAAGTCCACTTCGTGCTCACCAGTGGTACGCAGAACGCCGTTCGGCAGACGAACTTCGCTCTTAGCAACTTTAACGCCAGCTGCAGTTACAGCGTCAGCGATGTCGCGAGTACCGATGGAACCGAACAGTTTACCTTCGTCGCCTGCTTTAGACGCGATGGTTACGGATTCCAGTGCATTGATCTGCGCAGCACGAGCTTCAGCAGCAGACAGAACGTCAGCCAGTTTGGCTTCCAGTTCAGCGCGGCGTGCTTCGAAGAATTCAACGTTTTTCTTGGTAGCAGGAACAGCTTTACCCTGTGGTACCAGGAAGTTACGAGCGTAGCCCGCTTTAACGTTAACCTGATCACCCAGGCTACCCAGGTTTGCTACTTTATCAAGCAGAATAACTTGCATTACCTTATCCTCTTAAAGTCGTTAATAGACAGCGGCCGATTACTGATGACGATCGGTATACGGCAGCAGGGACAGGTAGCGAGCGCGCTTGATGCAGCGAGCCAGCTGACGCTGGTATTTTGCACGAGTACCGGTGATACGGCTCGGGACAATTTTACCGCTTTCGGTAATGTAGTTTTTCAACGTTGCGATGTCTTTGTAATCGATCTCAACAACGCCTTCCGCGGTGAAACGGCAGAACTTGCGACGACGGAAATAACGTGCCATATGGCTAGTCTCCAGAATCTATCAATTCAATCTGCTCGGCATGCAGAACCATTTTGCTCAGGCCATTCTTTGCTTTGTGGCAACAGATAAAACCCTGAACGGTGACTGCACTACCGACCGTTATACTGTGAGTAATGGCCTGGTTTTCGTGTCCGCTAATAATAACGGGCATTTGGCACCACGCCTGCCGGTGAAAACCGGCTTCCTCCTGCACAGAACGATGCTCAAGCACGAACTGGCAATGAGGAATTCCTGATGGGCTGACCTTGCGAAGCGGTGTTCTGCACAC
Source organism: Kluyvera sp. CHPC 1.2972 (assembly GCF_036759925.1). Taxonomy (NCBI): domain Bacteria; kingdom Pseudomonadati; phylum Pseudomonadota; class Gammaproteobacteria; order Enterobacterales; family Enterobacteriaceae; genus Kluyvera; species Kluyvera sp. CHPC 1.2972. Next base: position 112,831 of record NZ_JAPKIB010000011.1, read on the forward strand.
TGTGCCGGATAACACCAGACGATTGGTCATCAGAAATTACTCTTCAGAATCCCCAGCTTCAGCATCATCTGAGGTTTCGTTTGCGAAATCATCGCGACGTTCACGACGCTCGTCTTTCGCTTTAACCATCGGAGACGCTTCGGTAACAGCGTGCTTAGTACGCATAACCATGCTGCGGATAACGGCATCGTTGAAGCGGAAGTTAGTTTCCAGCTCATCGATCACTTCCTGCGGCGCTTCAACGTTCAGCAGAACGTAGTGAGCTTTGTGCAGTTTGTTGATCGGGTAAGCCAGCTGACGGCGGCCCCAGTCTTCCAGACGGTGGATCGTGCCTTCTGCTGCAGTGATTGCACCAGTGTAGCGCTCGATCATACCCGGAACCTGTTCGCTCTGGTCAGGATGGACCATAAAAACGATTTCGTAATGACGCATCGAATTGCTCCTTACGGATTATTCAGCCTCCTGTCTGGGTCAGCCGAGGCCCATGGAGGCAAGGAACGTGTTAAAGGTCGGCTGAAAAATGACGCGTAATAATACTTGCCAGCCCCGGGAAACTCAAGCTGATTGCGCAAAAAATTCACACAAAACGCAAAGTCGAACTAAGTCAGTGATTTAAAATTAAACAGCCCCGAATGCGGCAATTTTTTGAACAACAGCATCAGAAAAGGTCGCCATACACTTGCCAAAGACCGATTACAATTAAGTCAGTAGTCAACCACAGCAAGAGGAGAGCCCCCGCGTTAGCGCCAGGACTGTCAGTAAGGAGTCGAGTATGAAATCTATCGTCATTGCCGCAATGGCTGTGTTACTGGCAAGCGCCAGCGCACAGGCTGCCATTAAGATCGATGGCCATCAGGCACGTAACATGGACGATGTTCAGAGCCTGGGGGTTATCTATATCAACCATAATATCGCCACTGAGCAAGAGGCCGACCAGGCGCTCAGTCAGGAGAGCGATGTTCAGGGGGCGAAATACTTCCAGCCCATCCTGATACATGAACCCGGAAGCAACGGTTTGATCCACGCGAGCGCTGCGCTCTATCGCTAATCCCGTGCTTCGTTCTTCGCCCCCACCCCGAGGGCGAAGAACGCCAGTCGTAAAAGGCTCCGGAATCAGACCAGTAACATCCCGAAGGCGTACAAATCCCGGAGCATATTTTTGGGTAAACGGTCACTGCCCGTAATAGGCGTTCGGCCCATGCTTACGCATAAAGTGTTTGTTCATCAGGTAGCGGTCGATCGGGCTAAGCGCCGGGTTGATACCGCGCGCGATCCACGCCATTCTTGCCACCTCTTCCATCACCACCGCGTTATGCACCGCGTCGTGTGCGTCTTTCCCCCAGGCAAACGGGCCATGCTGGTACACCACAATTCCCGGTGTATGCAATGGCTCAATGTCACCCAGCGTCTCGATGATCACCTTGCCGGTGTTCAGCTCATATTCGCCCTGCACTTCAGCTTCGGTTAATGCTCGAGTACAGGGAATATCGCCAAAGAAATAGTCCGCATGGGTAGTGCCGAGTGCAGGAATGGCCAGGCCGGCCTGCGCCCACGCGGTCGCATGCGTGGAATGGGTATGCACTACGCCGCCGAGCGACGGGTAGCGGCGATACATGGCCAGGTGCGTCGCGGTGTCGGAAGAAGGACGATAGCGCCCTTCAACCACGTTGCCATCCATATCCACAACGACCATGTCATCCACGGTCATGCTCTCATACGCCACCCCGCTGGGCTTAATCACCACCCGACCGCGTTCACGGTCGATAGCGCTGACGTTGCCCCAGGTAAAGGTCACCAGACCATAGCGCGGCAAATCCATATTGGCATCAAACACCTGCTGTTTTAGCTTTTGCATTATGCCGCCTCCACCAGCCCGGCGCGGGCCATTCTGGCCTTCACCCAATCGCGCGCTTTTGCCACTTCACGCGTCGGGTCGTCCGAGGTTTCACTCCACATCTCAATCAGATACGGACCGCAGTAGCCGCTCTCGCGCAGCGTTTCAAAGCAGCGTTCGAAATCGACAACGCCTTCACCAAAGGGAACGTTTTTAAAGACGCCCGGTTTGGTGTCTTTCACGTGCACGGCGACGATATGCCCGATTCCAGCCTGCAACTCCATCTGTACGTCGTTATCCCACGCCGACAGGTTGCCGATGTCCGGGTAAAGCTGGAACCACGGGTTATTCAGGTAGTGTGCGTAGCCGAGCGCCTTGCTGATGGAGTTCATCAATGGGTAATCCATAATCTCCATCGCCAGCGTCACCTGCGCGCGGCTGGCCATTTCAACGCTCTCCTTCAGGCCGTCGCGAAAACGCCGACGCGTCTCGTCATTCGCCTGTTGGTAATAGACGTCGTATCCTGCCAGTTGAATCACCCGGATACCGATATCCTGCGCGAAGCGGATGGCTTTACGCATAATCTCCAGCCCCTGGTTGCGAACGTCGTCATCTTCACAACCCAGCGGGAAGCGGCGATGGGCACTCAGGCACATCGACGGCACCCGCACGCCAGTTTCCGCAATTGCGCTTACCAATGCCAGGCGCTGCTCGCGGCTCCAGTCGAGGCGCGATAGACGCTCGTCAGTTTCATCCACCGACATTTCAACGAAATCAAAACCCAACTCTTTTGCCAGACGCAGGCGCTCCAGCCAGCACTCCCCGGCAGGGAGCGCTTTTTCATAGATGCCAAGCGGTGTCTGTTTCGACAACATAACCGCTCCTTAGCCCCAAAGCTGAGCAATAGAGCGCTTAAACTGACGCGCAGCTTCTACTGGAGACGCCGCATCACGAATGCTACGGCCGGCAATAAAGACGTGAATAGGAATGCCTGCAAACAGCGGCAGATCTTCCAGCGCCAGCCCGCCAGTGACGGTTACTTTAAAGCCCATCTCCGCCAGACGTTTGATGGCGCTGATATCCGCCTCGCCCCACGCCACACCGGCTGCCTGCGCATCGCGGCTGCGGTGATAGACCACCTGCTGAATGCCCGCATCACGCCACTCTTTGGCTTGTTCCCAGGTCCAGTAGCCGGTCAGTTCAATTTGCACGTCGCCGTTAAACTCTTTTGCCACGTCCAGCGCGCCTTTAGCGGTGTTAATATCCGCACAGCAGATGACGGTGACCCAGTCGGCGTTAGCTTCAAAACACATGCGCGAGAGGATTTTGCCCGCATCGGCAATTTTGGCATCGGCCAGCACGATTTTATGCGGGTACAGCGCCTTAAGGTCGCGCACCGCGCGCACCCCTTCGCCGACGCAAAGGATGGTGCCAACTTCAATGATATCTGCCTCTTCCGCAATCAGGCGGGTGGTTTCGTAGGCATGGGACAGCGTCTGGTTATCCAGCGCAACCTGCAACATCGGTAATGACATATTCAATTCCTTCTTAAGCTGTCGCCGCCAGGGTGGCGCTATCGATTAAATCCAACACTTCCTGCTCGCTGCGGCAGGCGCGTAAACGGTCGAAATTGGCTTCATCTTCAAACAGATTGACGATCTGCATGATGCCCTCTTCCTGATGGGTACGAGCATCGACCGCCGCCAGGGTGATGAGAATATCGACCGGGTCGTTGTCTTCGTGGTTAAACACCATCGGCGTTTTCAGGGTGACCAGCGCAAAGCCGTTTTTCTTCACCCCTTCTTCCGGGCGGCCGTGCGGCATCGCCAGACCTGGGGCAATCACGAAGTACGGGCCAAAACGCTCAACGCCATCTAGGATCGCCTGGAAGTAGCGCGGTTCGACCACACCAGCCTCCACCAGCAGGTCCACGCCCACTTTGACCGCCTCCTGCCAGCTATTGGCTTCCGCCTGCAGGCGGATAGATTTATTCTCCGCCAATGAATCACGTAGCTTCATGGGTTGTCCTTACTTCACGTCTTTCGGGAAATGCGCGCTGATGACTTCCATCAGCTTCGGACCGAAGTCGGCCGCCGAGAGCATATTGCGCACGCCCACCACGTATTTGTTGCCGGAGACGGTGATTTCGCTCGCCACGTGGGTGGAGGCGATAATGATGTCGGCCCCGCTCAACTCGCTTTTGTATTCACCCACCGCGCAGCTGTTCACCGTGTGATCAACACCCTGCTCTTTGAGGAACTGGTCGACTTTCATCTTCATAATCATGGAGCTGCCTTGCCCACAACCACATACAGCCAGGATACGTACGGTCATAATCAACACTCCTTAGTGAGCAGAAACTTCTGCCATTTGTTTTTCCGCATCTTCTTCGGCGCGCAGGGTGCGGCCAGCGAAGAACATATAAGCCAGGGCAATCACGATGATGACGGCCATGAAAATCAGTCCGATGGAGGCAAATCCCTGCATCATCGGCGGTGCCAGAATTGACCAGTCGGCCATCCCCATCCAGGCGCTCATGCCGGTCAGTTTCACCGCCCATACGCAGCCGAAGATTTCGATCATCCCCATCACCAGGCAAATTTTGAGCGCCGCGCGCCAGCCGCCGAAGTGGTTGGCAAAGACGCCGATGGTGGCGTTGGAGAAGAACATTGGGATAAAGCCCGGAATAATCAGAATGGAAGAGCCGCAGCCGACCAGAATACCCACGGCAATCAGCTGGCCGATGGTGCCCCACATAAAGCCCCATACGACGGCGTTTGGCGCGAAGCTATAGATGGCGGCGCAGTCAATCGCCAGGACGGCACCGGGGATCAGACGCTGAGAGATACCGTTAAAGGCTTCGGACAGCTCGGCGACGAACATACGCACGCCCTGGGTGATGATGAAAATCGCCACCGCAAACGAGAAGCCGGTTTGCAGAATGTAGATGGTCCAGTGGGTTTTCCCGGCCATCGCCTGCACCACGTCCAGACCGAACGACAGCAGAATCGCACCGAAAAAGACCGTCATCACAATGGCGGTGGAGACAATGTTGTCGTGGAAGATATTGAGCCAGCCCGGCAGCTTCAGATCCTCCACGCTCTCCTCTTTCTTACCGAGGAACGGCGCAACCTTATAGGCAATCCATGAAGCAAACTGCTGCTGGTGACCGATGGAGAAGCCGCAGTTGTCCGTCACTTCCTGCGTCGGCTTGTACATCATGTTGGAGGTAATGCCCCAGTAGAGCGACACCAGCACCGCGGTGCAGATAATGGTGGTCCACATGGAGTAACCGCAGATATAGAAGAACACCGCAATCAGCCCGGCCTGCTGGAACATGATGTGCCCGGTGAGCATGATGGTGCGGATCCCCGTAATACGCCGCAGCAGCACATAGCAGATGTTCAGCGCCAGCGCTAACAGCACCGCATATCCCACCCAGCTATAGGCATCGCCCATGCGTTCGATGGTTGCCATCATTGAGGCGTAGGTATCAGAGATGGCACCGTTGATGCCGTAGACCTCGGACATCTTTGCCACCACCGGTTTGAAGGTGCTGGTCAGGATGCCGGACCCCGCCTGCAGCAGCATAAAGCCGATAATCGTCTTGATGGTGCCTTTGATAATCACGCTGACGCTTTTGCGCAGCAGGATATAGCCGAGACAGGTCACGATACCCAGCAGCAGCGGGGCGTTGGTCATCACCTGATTAAAAAAGACGGTAAAGATGTTGTAGAGGATCTCCATAACGCTCTCCGATAAATGAAGTGGCTGAACCAGCAACCCTGCTCAGCGGTGGTGTGACACACTCTAATAATCAAAAATAATCACAACAAGATGTAATTTGATTAAATGTGACGCGCGCCGCAATAATAAGCGCATTTAAAGCATGGAATTAATAACCATTCAAAAAACATTAAATTAAATCAATAAAATCAAACATGTAGAAATAAAACAGAGATTAACAATTTTTGATTTATGGTTACTAGCCATTGATAACGCCTCCTCATACGTCAAAAATCATTATTGCAATAATGAAAAAACGGTGACAGTATCAATCACAACAAATCACAATATGATTATTTATGACGATTTAAGAGGAAAACACGATGAGTAAAGTTGAAACCATCTCGCGAGAATCCTGGATCCTGAGCACCTTCCCGGAGTGGGGTAGCTGGCTGAATGAAGAGATCGAGCAGGAGCAGGTCGCGCCGGGCACTTTTGCGATGTGGTGGCTGGGCTGCACCGGTATCTGGCTGAAATCACAGGGCAGCACCAACGTCTGCGTCGATTTCTGGTGCGGTACGGGGAAACAAAGTCACGGCAACCCGCTGATGAAGCAGGGTCATCAGATGCAGCGCATGGCGGGGGTGAAAAAATTACAGCCGAATCTGCGCACCACGCCGTTTGTGCTGGATCCGTTCGCTATCCGCGAGATCGACGCCGTGCTGGCGACTCACGATCATAACGATCATATCGATGTGAACGTGGCGGCGGCCGTCATGCAGAACTGCGCGGACGATGTGCCGTTTATCGGCCCACAAACGTGCGTCGATCTGTGGGTGGGCTGGGGCGTACCGAAGGAACGCTGCATCGTGGTGAAACCGGGCGACGTGGTGAAGGTAAAAGATATTGAAATTCATGCGCTTGATGCCTTCGACCGCACCGCACTGATTACGTTGCCTGCCGATCAAAAAGCCGCTGGCGTCCTGCCGGACGGTATGGATGCGCGCGCCGTAAACTACCTATTCAAAACGCCGGGCGGCACCCTGTATCACAGCGGTGACTCCCACTACTCTAACTACTACGCCAAACACGGCAACGAGCACCATATCGACGTGGCGCTGGGCTCCTACGGCGAGAACCCGCGTGGGATCACCGACAAAATGACCAGCGCCGATATGCTGCGTATGGCCGAAGCGCTGAACACCAAAGTGGTGATCCCTTTCCACCACGATATCTGGTCAAACTTCCAGGCCGATCCGCAGGAAATTCGCGTGCTGTGGGAGATGAAAAAAGACCGCCTGAAATACGGATTCAAGCCGTTTATCTGGCAGGTTGGTGGCAAGTTTACCTGGCCGCTGGATAAAGATAACTTCGAATATCACTATCCGCGCGGCTTCGACGATTGCTTTACCATTGAGCCGGATCTGCCGTTTAAATCGTTCTTGTAATTGCGCATGCCCGGCGTCGCTGCGCTCGGTCGGGCTACGCATTCCCCGGTAGCCCGGCCGAGCGCAGCGACGCCGGGGAACGCTCTCCCCCGCATATACTTTTAGTATTTTGGCTATTTTTCAAATATCATCTTTAATCATCATTTTTTTTCGGATTAGCTCATGACGGAAGCGCAAAGACATCAGATTCTACTGGACCTGCTGGCGCAAGCGGGTTTTATAACAGTAGAGCAGGTGATTTCCCGTCTGGGGATCTCACCTGCCACCGCCCGCAGGGACATCAACAAGCTTGATGAAAGCGGCAAGCTGAAAAAAGTGCGCAACGGCGCCGAGGCCGTTAACCAGCAGCGCCCACGCTGGTCACCAATGAACATTCACCAGGCACAAAATCACGACGAGAAAGTCCGCATCGCGAAAGCGGCGTCGCAGCTGGTGACGCCCGGTGAAAGCGTGGTGATCAACTGCGGATCGACCGCTTTCCTGGTCGGCCAGGAGATCTGCGGTAAACCGGTGCAGATCATCACCAACTACCTGCCGCTGGCAAATTACCTTATCGATCAAGAGCACGACAGCGTGATCATTATGGGCGGGCAGTACAACCGTAGCCACGCCATCACGCTCAGCCCACAGGGCAGTGAAAACAGCCTGTACGCCGGGCACTGGATGTTTACCAGCGGCAAAGGGCTGACGGCGGAAGGGTTGTACAAAACCGACATGCTCACCGCCATGGCAGAACAGAAAATGCTGAACGTGGTGGGTAAACTTGTCGTACTGGTCGATAGCAGCAAAGTCGGCGAACGGGCGGGCATGCTGTTCAGCCGCGCCGATGAGATCGATCTGCTGATCACCGGCAAGCAGGCTGACCCGGAGATCCTCAAGAAACTTGAGGATCAGGGCGTGAAGGTCATCCGCGTTTAAAGATGCTGGCGGAAAAAGGCCACCGTACTGTCCAGCGCTTCAGGCGTAATACGGTGGCGAACGCCCGCCTGCCAGATGCAGGTAAGATGCTCGTCCAATCCGGACTCACGCAGCGCCTGCTGTAGGCGGAACGTCTCCCCCGCTGGCACCACGTCATCTTCCTCTCCATGCCAGAGCAGCAAGGGCCGGTCCGCCAGACGCGCCAGCTGATGCCCTATATCCCACTTCGCCAGCGGTGCCAGAAGCCGCGCCTTCTCGATGGTGTTTGCTGCAGACGGTGGGAATAAGGTCTGGGAAAGCGAGGTGAAATAGCCCGACCCCATCAGGCTTGCTACGCACTTCAGCTCCGAATGCTGCGCCATTAGCCCCAGCGCGGTCATGCCGCCCATCGAGGCACCGGCCACCGCCAACCGCCCGTCGCTCACCAGCCCGCTGGCCAGCAGTGCATCGCGCAGCGCCGGGAACTCGGTGAAGTTCTGCACCAGAATCTGCCAGAAATGCTGTAACCGCTCAGCCCCATCACCGTTGAAGCGCTCCCCATGCTCGGCGGCGTTAGGCATCACCACCCGAAAGCCCGCCTGCGCCAGCGCCACGGCAAAATAGCTATAAACAACGTTCGACGAGGTGAAACCGTGATAAAACACTATGCTGGGAAGCGCCTTTTCACTACATCCCTTTGGGTAAGCATGCAAAACGTGCTGTCCTGCCAGGGTGCGCATTTCCAGTTCAATCATGAGTTATCTCCTTTAGCGATGCTGAGATGGCATACGAAAATTGATGCAGTATGATGACGACAATACCCCTGATTTATAACATTGAGAACCCGGTTACGGAATCGTGATATTTTCATTCGAAAATAGCGCTATGGTTAACAAATCAGGAACATTCGCCTAAAGCGAAATGCTTTCCCCACTACACTATGACTATCAGGAAACGGGAAATGGCTAAACGACGGGTTATCCCACTGTTGCTGGCGCTCTTGTTGAGCGGTTGTACCATTCTGGAAGGCACCCCTGAAGCGCCTCCACCGGTCACCGACCATCCACAAGAAATACGCCGCAACCAGACGGAAGGTTTGCAGCGCATGGGTACGGTTAGTGCGTGGGTGTTGGGCTCACCGATGGATGTTGAAGCGTCTATCAAAGAGAAAGTCACCGCGCAAAAGGCAGATTACTACGTGATAGTCATGATGGATGACACCGTAGTGCCGGGCCAGTGGTATGCGCAGGCCATCCTCTACCGTAAATAGTTTTATGAGCTTTACGTAGGTTTGCACCGTTTCACGTTTCCCTGATGCACAATGGCGCCTCTGTCTGGATACAGGATATGCGTCTGCTATGGACTGCCCCCACTGGGTTATGTGAAATGGAGCTGACGATGAAACAAACACTTACCTTATCTACCCTGCTTTTGTCAGGCGGCAGCCATGCCGCGGCGGCGCAATCTGCAGAGTTCGCCAGCGCAGACTGCGTAACGGGGCTAAATGAAATTGGGCTGATTTCGGTGAATAACGTCACTGGAAGCCTGGAAGATGTCGAACAGGTCATTGCTCGTAAGGCGGATGAACAGGGCGCTTCCTGGTATCGTATTGTGCAGATGTATGAAGAGCCCCAGCAGGACAACTGGCGCGCACAGGCGATTATCTATGCCTAATACTCGTCACTAGTGGAAGAAGCGTTACGTTCGTCGCGCCTCTTCCACCCGCTTCTATTGCCTATCGTCCTCCGCCCGTCGCCCGACACAGCAGATCATTCATCACCGCTTCGCTCAGCAACGCCCCGCCTCGCGGATCCAACATCATTCGACACCAGGCCTGAGCCATCGGCGGCGACGTATGACGCAGCATCTGCGCACCAACGCCCAGCAGGTAAAGCTGATGCGTGATTTCACGTCCCTGAGATTCGGAAGGTTTACGCAGCCGCTGCTGCAGCTGCCGCCAGTGCCGGTCAAAATGACGATCCTGGCCTTTCACCTCATTGCATTCGGCCACCAGCAGCGACACCGCGTCAGGCTGCTTCACCAACACCCGCAGCACATCGAGGCACATGATATTGCCCGAACCTTCCCAGATACTGTTCACCGGCATCTCCCGGTACAGGCGCGGCAACTCACTCTCTTCGCAGTAGCCAATCCCGCCCAGCACTTCCATCGCCTCCGCCACGAACGGAATACCCGCCTTGCAGATGGCAAACTTGGCCGCTGGGGTGAAAAGGCGCGCCCACAACATCTCCTGCGGCTGATGCTGCTGACCCCAGGCGCTGGCGAGACGGAACATAAACGCGGTCTGCCCTTCCAGCTGGAGCGCCATTTTCCCCAGCACCTGGCGCATCAGCGGCAGGTCGACAAGGTTACGGCCAAACGCCTGACGCTGGAAGGCGTGGTACAGCGCCACTGATAACGCGCGACGCATCAGACTATGGCTGCCCAGTGCGCAGTCAAAGCGCGTTAGCCCGCCCATTTTGAGGATTTGCCGGATACCGTCACCCTCTTCACCCAGCGGCCAACCGAACGCCTGCTGAAACTCCACTTCGCTGCTGGCGTTGGCGCGGTTGCCGAGCTTGTCTTTCAGCCGCTCAAGGCGAATCGCATTGCGGGTGCCGTCAGGCAGCAGGCGCGGTACAAAGAAGCAGGTTAACCCGCCGCTGGCCTGCGCCAGCACCAGATGCGCGTCACTTTGCGGCACCGAATAGAACCATTTATGTCCGGTAAGCTGATAGCTGCCATCCTCCAACCGTTCTGCCCGCGTGCTGTTGCTCAGCACGTCCGAGCCGCCCTGCTTTTCGGTCATCCCCATGCCGATCAGAAGCCCGCGTTTCTGCGCGCCAGGCAACTGGTGTGGGTCATAGCGATCGCTGAGCAGGGCCGATCGCCAGTCGGCAAAAAGCGGCGGCAGCGTTTTTAACAGCAGCGGCGTGGCGGCAAAGGTCATGGTGATGGGGCACAGCGTGCCGGCTTCCACCTGCGCATGCAGCATAAAGCGCGCGGCGCGGGCGACAAACGCCCCGCTGCGGGTCTCTTCCTCCCAGGGAAGATTATGCACCCGGTTAGCGCAAAGCCCCTGCATCAGCAGATGCCAGGCGGGATGAAAGCGAACGTCATCAAGCCGCTGCCCTTGGGGATCGTAGCGTAATAGTTCAGGAGGATGGGCGTTGGCGAGTCTGCCAAGCTCCAGCGACTCGGCGGTGCCGAGCTGTTGGCCGATGCTCGCCAGCAGTTCGCTGTCCCAGCCGGCATCATGGCGGGCAACCGCGTCACGCAGCGCAACGTCAGATAGGAAAAGGTTACTGTTATTTAAGGGGATAGGTTGATTAAAAACGGTATGTGTTTGCCAGTTCATTGTGTCTCCCTCCGTCAATGGGCAACCTGTTAAGTATGGACGGTCAGGGAAGATGCACAATAAAAAAGCCACCCGAAAGGGTGGCCTGGGTGCAGAACCCGGTGGCGCTTCGCCTGGACGGGCTATCGAATGGTAGCCCGGGCGAGGCGTTTACGCCGACCCCCGGGAACGGTGTATTAGCTGCGCTGACGCACCGCTTCAAACAGGCAGATGCCGGTTGCCACGGAGACGTTCAGCGACGATACGGTGCCCGCCATCGGAATGCTGATCAGCTCATCGCAGTGTTCGCGAGTCAGACGGCGCATACCTTCGCCTTCTGCGCCCATCACCAGCGCCATCGCGCCGGTCATTTTACTCTGATACAGCGTGTGGGTCGCTTCACCAGCGGTGCCAACAATCCAGACGCTCTCCTCCTGCAGCATACGCATGGTACGCGCCAGGTTGGTTACGCGGATCAGCGGTACGCTTTCGGCGGCGCCGCAGGCTACTTTTTTCGCCGTCGCATTCAGCTGCGCCGAACGGTCTTTCGGGACGATAACCGCGTGCACGCCAGCGGCGTCAGCGCTACGCAGGCAGGCGCCGAGGTTGTGCGGGTCGGTCACGCCATCGAGGATCAGCAGGAACGGACTGTCGAGTGAAGCGATCAGATCCGGCAGATCGTTTTCCTGATACTGACGGCCCGGCTTCACGCGCGCGATAATGCCCTGGTGCACGGCACCTTCGCTTTTCTCATCCAGGAACTGACGGTTAGCCAGCTGAATCACCACGCCCTGCGCTTCGAGCGCATGGATCAGCGGCATCAGGCGCTTATCGTCGCGGCCTTTCAGAATAAAAACTTCCTGAAAACGTTCAGGCGCGCGCTCCAGCAGTGCCTGCACTGCGTGGATGCCGTAAATCATTTCACTCATTGAACATACTCGTTTGGGGCGGTGTGCGCCGGGTTAAATTAGGCCGTGAATCAAGGTCACTTGCGCCTATTATAACCGACAAAGCGCTCAAATCGACTTTTGTCCGCCCCGTAACGGGCAATTAAGCCAAATGCCGCTTTGCCTCCTGCCTCACCCGATGCAGGACGCGGTGCTTAATGTCGCTATACTGTGGATGTTCCGCCAAGGTTTCGATATCACGCTCAAACGGCAGCACGATCTCTTCGACAATCTTGCCCGGTTTTGCCGACATAATAAGAATGCGGTCAGCTAAAAACAGCGCCTCTTCCACATCGTGGGTCACAAAGAGCAGCGTGGTACTGGTAGAGAGCCAGGCTTCACGCAGCAGTTCTTGCATCATCAGGCGCGTCTGCGCATCCAGCGCGCCAAAAGGTTCATCCAGCAGCAGGACTTCCGGACCAGGAAGCCAGGCACGAGCCAGCGCAACTCGCTGTTTCATGCCCCCGGAAAGCTGCCAGGGAGCATGATGCTCAAAACCTTTTAGCCCCACCCGCTCAAGCCACATTTGCGCTTCAGCGTTCGTTTCCTCTTTTCGATGCTTGCCTAGCCGTGGTCCAAAGGTGACATTTTCTAACACCGACAGCCATGGAAATAGATTTGGCTGCTGGAAGATCATTCCACGATCGGGACCAGGTTGGCGGACCGTTTTTCCACTTGCCGCCACGCGTCCACGATCCGGTTTATTGAAACCCGCTACCAGATTGAGGATGGTCGATTTTCCGCAGCCAGAGGGGCCAAGCAGCACCACAAATTCACCTTGATGCAAAGTGAGGTTAATATCCTCCAGCACCGTAAACGGCTGTGGTTTTGCCGCAAAAGTGAGTGAAACGTTTTCCAGCGTAATTGCGCTCATTATTCTTTCCCCGCCCAGGGTACAAACAGACGCTGCAGCCCAAGCAGCAGCAGATCCAGAAGATAGCCAATGCCGCCTAGCAGCAGGATACCGAGCATGACAATATCGGTTCGCAGGTAGGAACTGGCATTGATCACCATCCAACCCAGACCCGAACTGGCCGCCACCATTTCGGCGGCAATCAGCGATGTCCAGCCGATGCCAATAGAGAGCCGGACAGTGGTAAAGAGATCCGGCAGCGCGTCCGGCATCACCACCTTCAGGAAGATTTGCTTACGCGATGCCCCCAGCGTTTGCGCCACGCGGATACGCGCTCGCCCAATACGCTCAACCGCTGCCGATGCTCCCACCACCACGCTCAAAAACGTGGCGATAAAGATCAGGAAGAATTTCGACGATTCGCCGATTCCCAGCCAGACCACCGCCAATGGGATCAACGCAATCTTAGGTAACGGTCGCAGGAACTGGACGAACGGGTTCAGCACCGCCGATAGCCCTTCTGACAACCCCATTAACAGCCCAAGCGGAATTCCGATGATAATCGCTGCCGCAAAAGCGCTTAGTGCCCGCGCCAGGCTAACGGCGATGTGCTCCCACAGCGGCACCTGGCGGTAACCATCTGCCAGCAGTTCTTCGGTGGTCAGGCCGATATCGGTGAGCGAGGGCAACAGCAGCGGGTCAACCCACTGCCGCATTGCCGCTACCTGCCAAAGGGTAAAAAAGACCGCCACCGACAGCACGCTGATGGCGATATGCTGGCTTAATCTCATTGCGCCGCCACCGCCGCATCTCGAATGTAGCGGGAGTTAATCGCGGTATCCCAGTTTACCGGAATATCACGCTGGCGAATTTCGCCAATACCGGCGAGGAAGTTCGATGTTTTGGTCAGTGCTTTGCCGATACCGCTGTCAGAGGTTTGCGTGCCGTTACCCAACCAGGCAGAGGTACCCTGCTGTGCCAGCGTTGGGTATTCCAGACCGCCCAGCGTATTCGCCGCCGTGGTCACCGGTGCACCAACCTCTTTTGCCACAATGGCCGCTGCGCGTTCAGGATCCTTGTTGAACTCATCGACCTTCTGCTGATGTACGCGCAGGAACGCGCTCACCGCCTGCGGGTACTGCTCAGCAAAGGCTTTACGCACCACGTAGTTGTTGTAAATCAGGTAACCATCTTTTTGCAGATCTTTAGTGGCGAACACCTGATGACCGCCGGAGACCTCCAGTTCCTGAGCAAATGGCGCCCAGACATAGCCAGCATCAATATCACCCCGTTTCCATGCCGCCACCATTTCTGCTGGACGCAGCGGCAACAGCGTAATTTTGCTGCGGTCTAACTTATTGACGCTGATGGCGGCCTCCAGGGCATACTGTGCTGTGGAGTTTGGCGGATAGGCTACGCGTTTGCCTTCGATATCACTGATTTTGCTAATTCCTTCTTTGCCAATCAGTCGTTCATAGCTGGCAATAACGCCCGATACGCCAATAATCTCTACCGGTAATTTGCGCACAATACCGGCGGTTGCCGGGCTCGAACCAAAATTGGCGATATCAATGGCGTTACTGGCGAAATAATTTAATGCATCAGCGCCAGAAGCAAACTGAACCCATTTCACTTTGCTGTTTAGCGCTTTATCTAAAGAGCCATCGGCTTTCGCCAGCATTAATACCTGGGAACCACCACTATATGCCACGCGAACTTCAGCCGGATTTTCAGCGAAGCTGATATTGGCCCATAAACCACCCGCAGCGATTAATAAGCTGAGTGTTTTTTTCATTTTATTTATCCTTTTAAAATAGCCTTTTTTAACCCGACACCTGGCCGGAAAGTAGGTAATAAGAATCTTATTGATGGGTCAGCCATAAAGACGAACATCGCTCCGCCAGCGCCTGCGACGGGTCGTAGGTCAAGTGCAGAAACGGCGCACGCACCGCTTTCAGTGCTACCGGCACTTCGGTACAAGCCAGCACCAGCTTCTGTGCCCCACGGGCAAACAATGCGCTAGCCTGACGCGCCAGTAGCTCCCCACCTTCTCGCAGCGCGCCGCGTTTGACGGCATAGCAGCCGGGAACAAACCATTCCCGTAGCTCCTCTGCCGTTGGCACCAGCGGCTCGATGTCCTGTGCGGCCAGTCTTTGCTGATACCAGCCTGCGTTGAGCGTCCCTTCTGTGGCAACAATCCCCACTCGCTGCGGGCGAACGGCCTGCTTTGCCAGTGCATCCAGGGTGGCATCAACAATATGCAGAATGGGGGCGTCACTCACTTCTGCTAGCGCAGCGTACCAGTGGTGTGCGGTGTTACAGGGGATCGCAATATGGCTTGCGCCCGCCTCATTAAGCTTCTTAATACCGTGAATCAGCTGCGGTAATGGCGAAGGGCCCAGGCCTGCCAGCGCCTTTTGTCGATCGGCTATTTGCGGCACGTTCCACACCACTGACGGCAGTTGCTGCTGATCGTTTCGTGCCGGTGTCGCCTCCAGCAGGCGGCGCTGAAAGTCGAGCGTGGCAAGCGGCCCCATACCACCGAGCACGCCCAACAGGAACGGGTTAGACATGCTCCAGCACCTGGCGATAGCCAAACAACCCCGCCGAGCCGCCAGTGTGAATAAACACCACGTTCTCGTCCTTACGGAAATGCCCCTGGCGGATAAGGTCGATAAGGCCTGCCATCCCTTTTGCTGAATACACCGGGTCGAGCAGAATACCTTCGTGTCGTGCCAGCAGCGTCAACGCCTCTAGCGTACCGGCGGTCGGCAGGCCGTAACCATCACCCACGTAGTCGCTATTGGCCACCACCGCATCGCGCGACAGCGCACCAGCCACGCCCAGCAACTCCAGCGTCCTTGATGCCAGGTTCCAGACGTTCTCTTCCTGTTTCGCTTTCGGCGCACGAACGCTGATCCCCAGCACCGGGATCTGGCTGTTGGTTGCGGTGAAACCCGCCACCAGGCCCGCCTGTGTGCCGGTGCTGCCAGTGGCGTGCACAACGTGGTCAATGCGTAGACGCTGCTGCGAAGACTGATAAAGCAGCTCTTCGGCGCAGGCGACGTAGCCCAACGCCCCAATAGGGTTAGACCCGCCACCAGGGATCACATAAGGGTTATGCCCCTGCTCACGAAGCGTTGCTGCGTAATCTTCCATCGCCTGCTGCATGTCGGTGCCACCGGGCAGATGAGCAACAATTTCGCCGCCGAGCAGCGTGTCGAGAAGGACATTGCCGTTATGCTGATAGTCATCACCAAAATCAGAAACGCGCTTTTCCAGCAGCGCTTTGGCTTTTAAGCCCAGACGCGCCGCACCGGCAATGGTCTGGCGCACATGGTTTGACTGCGTTGCACCCTGAGTGATCACCACATCAGCACGCTGCGCCAATGCATCAGCCAGTAAAAACTCCAGCTTACGGGTTTTATTTCCCCCACTCGCCAGACCTGTCGCATCGTCACGTTTGATCCATATTTGGGGGCCACCGAGGAGCTTGCTTAAATTATTTAATGGCTCAAGCGGCGTCGGGAAATGGCCAAGAGAAACTCTCGGGAAGCGGGCCAAGTGCATATATATTCCTTGCTCAATAAGAGGGCAACCTGAATCGTGAAATTCACTATACACATCTAACGAATATGGCTAATCAAAAAGAACAAATAAGGATTTCACAAAAACAACTAAGCAGGAAATAAGGGGTAGTTGCGGGAATATTCAGGCTGTTTCGGAATGTCTTACATCCAAAAAGAATAACCCCTTCCGGCTGGAAGGGGTTATTGAGGGAAGATTACTTCTCGGTGTTCTTCTTCGCAGCGCGCTTGGCTTTAGTTGCTGCGGCGATTTTCTGCGTTTTGGTTGAAGGCTTTTTGGCCTTCTTCGCCGCCCCTTTCTCGGTAGAAGCCGGTTTAGCTTTCGCTTTACCTTTCTTCTCGCCGCGGAAGGCGCTGTCCGGTTCGAAGTTAGTGCGCTTGCCCGCCTGACGACGACGACTGGCGCTCGGCTTGCCGCCGCTGCCTTTCTTCGCTTTCTCGCGTTCGGTTTTACCGACGTTACGCGGACCGCGCTCGCTGGAGATCAGCGAGAAGTCGATTTTACGCTCGTCCATGTTGACCGCTTCCACGCGCACTTCCACGCGATCGCCCAGACGGTAGGTCTGACCGCCAGATTCACCAATCAGACGCTGGCCGACCTGGTCAAAGCGATAGTAGTCGTTGTCCAGCGAGGAGACGTGAACCAGACCATCAATGAACAGTTCGTCCAGACGCACGAAGAAGCCAAAGCCGGTCACGCTCGCAATCACGCCGTTAAAGACGTTACCGACCTGATCCTGCATAAAGTCGCACTTCAGCCAGTCAGAAACATCACGAGTGGCTTCATCAGCGCGGCGCTCGGTCATCGAACAGTGCTGACCCAACTGCAGCATCTCTTCCATTGAATAATGGTAGCCGCCGGTGTCGGTGCTGTTGCCCTTATGACCCTGCTCTTTCGCCAGCAGATACTTGATGGCACGGTGCAGCGACAGGTCAGGATAACGACGAATCGGCGAGGTGAAGTGCGCATAGGACTGCAGCGCCAGGCCAAAGTGACCGCGGTTTTCCGGGTCATAGATAGCCTGCTTCATCGAACGCAGCAGCATGGTTTGCAGCATTTCAGCATCAGGACGGTCGGCGACGGATTCCAGCAGCTCGGCGTAGTCACGCGGCTCCGGTTTGTTGCCGCCAGGCAGTTCGAGGCCAAGTTCAGACAGCACCGAACGGAACGCGGTAATCGCTTCGGTCGTTGGCTTGTCGTGAATACGGAACAGCGCAGGCTCCTGAGCTTTCTCGACGAAACGCGCCGCCGAGATGTTCGCCATGATCATGCACTCTTCAATCAGTTTGTGCGCGTCGTTACGCTGGGTCTGCTCGATACGCTCAATGCGGCGTTCGGCGTTGAAGATGAACTTCGCCTCTTCGCTCTCAAACGAGATCCCGCCGCGCTCAGCGCGAGCCTGATCCAGCACTTTGTAGAGGTTATGCAGCTCTTCAATGTGTTTCACCAGCGGTGCGTACTGTTCACGCAGCTCCTGGTCGCCCTGCAGCATATGCCAGACCTTGGTGTAGGTCAGACGCGCGTGGGAGCTCATCACCGCTTCGTAGAATTTGAAGCCCGTTAAGCGCCCCTTCGACGAAATAGTCATTTCGCAGACCATACACAAGCGATCAACCTGCGGGTTCAGCGAGCACAGGCCGTTGGAGAGCACTTCCGGCAGCATCGGCACAACCTGCGTTGGGAAGTAGACCGAGGTACCACGGTTGCGCGCTTCGCCATCCAACGGCGTCGGTGGACGCACGTAGTAGCTGACGTCAGCAATGGCAACCCACAGGCGCCAGCCGCCACCGCGTTTTTTCTCGCAGTAGACCGCATCATCAAAGTCACGGGCGTCTTCGCCGTCGATGGTGACCAGCGGCAGGTCGCGCAGGTCTACACGACCCACTTTTGCCTCTTCAGGCACCTGCTCTTTCAGCCCGGCAACCTGTGCTTCCACCGCTGGCGGCCAGACGTAGGGAATTTCATGGGTGCGCAGCGCCATCTCAACGGCCATGCCGGTACCCATGTTGTCGCCCAGTACTTCAACGATTTTACCAATCGCTTTGGTACGGCGGGTTGGGCGCTGGGTCAGTTCGACCACCACCACAAAGCCCATGCGCGCGCCCATCACCGACTCAGGTGGGATGAGGATATCAAAGCTCAGGCGGCTGTCATCCGGGACCACAAAGCCCACACCGGCGTCGGTAAAGTAGCGGCCGACGATCTGCGCATTGCGCGGCACCAGTACGCGGACAATACGCGCTTCGCGGCGGCCTTTACGGTCCGCGCCCAGCGGCTGTGCCAGCACTTCATCGCCGTGCATGCACATTTTCATCTGTTCGCTCGACAGATACAGGTCATCTTTACGGCCTTCAACGCGCAGGAAGCCGAAGCCATCGCGGTGACCGATGACCATGCCTTTCAGCAGGTCGAGACGTTCCGGCAGCGCATAGCACTGGCGACGGGTAAAGACCAGTTGCCCATCGCGCTCCATAGCGCGCAGGCGGCGGCGCAGCGCTTCAATCTGCTCTTCGCCTTCAATATTGAGTTCGACGGCCAGTTCTTCACGGTTGGCCGGTTTTTCGCGTTTTGTTAAGTGTTCGAGGATAAATTCCCGGCTCGGGATAGGATTCGAATATTTTTCTGCTTCGCGTTCCAGGAAAGGATCTTTTGACATGTCGGTTCCTCCGTCATCATCGCTGCTGGCGGGAGTCGTTACTCCACCAGCAATAATTTATATAGCGGTTGATTCTTTTCAACCAAATCAGCCAGTGTGTAGTTATCCAACTCCTTGAGAAAACATTGCACGGCTTGAGCAAGTGCCTGTTTCAAACGACAGGCTGGCGTAATATGGCAAAATTCGCTGCTGCAGTTCACCAGCGATAACGGTTCGAGTTCGCGCACCACGTCTCCGACGCGGATGTCCTTGGCTGGTTTACCCAGACGGATCCCGCCATTTTTTCCCCGCACGGCCATCACGTATCCGGCGCGACTGAGCTGGTTGATTATTTTAACCATATGGTTACGCGACACGCCGTAGACCTCGGTTACCTCCGAGATGCTGGTCATGTTGCCTTCCGGCAGCGACGCCATATAGATCAGCGCACGTAGTCCATAATCGGTAAAACTTGTTAACTGCACATCAACCTCAGGAAAAAGGGGAAAAACAGGGTGAGCCTGTTGATATTAATTATATTGATGATAAACCAGCCAGCGACTGAGCCGCTAATTTATTTCAGTTCGGGAAGGAAAAAGCGAGGATTTAACGCACGATTAAGCCGGATGGTGACGCTTTGCGTCTTATCCGGCCTACCGAGTGAGTAGGCCTGATAAGCGCAGCGCCTGGTGGCGCTGCACGACGAACCAGAATTATGCGTCGAACGGGTCGCGCAGGATCATGGTTTCGGTACGGTCTGGACCAGTCGAAATAATATCGATCGGCACGCCGGTCAGTTCTTCAATACGCTTGATGTAGTCCAGCGCTGCCTGTGGCAGGCCGCTACGTTCCTTCACGCCAAAGGTGGTTTCAGACCAGCCCGGCATGGTTTCATAGATTGGCTCGATACCTTCCCAATCATCAGCTGCCAGCGGAGTGGTGGTCACTTCGCGGCCATCCGGCATGCGGTAGCCCACGCAGATCTTCACTTCTTTCAGGCCGTCCAGAACGTCCAGCTTGGTCAGGCAGAAGCCAGACAGGGAGTTGATCTGTACAGCGCGACGCACGGCAACGGAGTCCAACCAGCCGGTACGACGACGACGACCGGTAGTGGCGCCGTATTCGTTACCCTGCTTGCACAGGAACTCACCGATTTCATCAAACAGTTCGGTCGGGAATGGACCGGCACCCACGCGAGTGGAGTACGCTTTGATGATACCCAGTACGTAGTCAACATAGCGCGGGCCAAGGCCAGAACCGGTTGCTACGCCACCTGCGGTGGTGTTGGAAGAGGTCACGTACGGATAGGTACCGTGGTCGATATCCAGCAGCGTACCCTGCGCGCCTTCGAACATCACGAAGTCACCGCGCTGACGAGCCTGATCCAGCAGGTCAGAAACGTCAACCACCATGCTGGTCAGGATGTCGGCAACCGCCATCACATCGTCCAGCACTTTCTGGTAGTCAACCGCGTCAACTTTGTAGAAGTTCACCAGCTGGAAGTTGTGATATTCCATCACTTCTTTCAGTTTGTCGGCGAAGGTTGCTTTATCGAAGAGGTCACCCACGCGCAGACCGCGACGAGCCACTTTATCTTCGTAAGCAGGACCGATACCACGACCGGTAGTACCGATAGCTTTCGCACCGCGCGCTTTTTCGCGAGCGTTATCCAGCGCGACGTGATAGTCGAGGATTAACGGGCATGCTTCGGAAAGCAGCAGACGTTCGCGAACCGGGATACCACGGTCTTCCAGGCCTTTCATCTCTTTCATCAGCGCAGCCGGAGACAGCACAACACCGTTACCGATGATGCTGGTTACATTCTCACGGAGAATACCTGATGGAATAAGATGGAGGACGGTTTTTTCACCGTTGATTACGAGAGTATGGCCTGCGTTGTGACCACCCTGATAGCGAACAACATATTTTGCACGCTCAGTAAGAAGATCGACGATCTTCCCTTTACCTTCGTCACCCCATTGGGTGCCCAGTACGACGACGTTGTTACCCATTTTTCAAAATCACCGATTGCTTAAAAATGGATTCTACCATCGCTTTTTCAGATATACAGCACTTTTTACCCATAAAATCGTGCTTTAGTGTTCTCTTTTTAATCAGCCAATCGTTTTCGTCAACATGTAGTAGATCACGACTCCAGCGACCACAAGACCACCGCCAAATCGACGTAACATCGTATCCGGTAATTGGGTCATCGTAGAAATCATCTTGCGCCAGGCCTTCGGATAAAGCATCGGCCCCAGACCTTCAAGCACTAACACCAGCGCAAGCGCCAGCCAGATTGTGGAATTCATTGATCATCCTTATAAAAGAAAACCACCGGCTCCCGAAGGAGGCGGTGGTTTTGTTCAGGCTTGCGCGCGATTAACGCGTCGTGGTACCTGGGTTCTTCATGTAGCGGAAGAAGTCGCTATCCGGGCTCAGTACCATCACGTCCTGATTGCTATCGAAGCTCGCTTCGTATGCACGCAGGCTACGGATGAAGGCATAGAAGTCTGGATCCTGGCTGAAAGCATCGGCAAACAGCTTAGCGGCTTCTGCATCACCTTCACCACGCATGATACGACCCTGACGTTCGGCTTCTGCCAGCGTCTTCGTCACTTCATAGTCAGCGGTAGCGCGCAGTTTTTCTGCCTCTTCCTGACCCTGTGAACGGTGACGACGGGCAACGGCTTCACGCTCGGCGCGCATACGGTTGTAGATAGCTTCAGAAACCTCTGCAGGTAGGTTGATCTGCTTAATACGCACATCGACCACTTCAATCCCTAACGCCGCCATACTGTTCGGGTTAATGGTTGGCCCTTTGATATTTGCCTGCTGCTCTACGCGCTCTGCGGCTTCGGCAATCGCGTTATCCGCAGCTGGCGTAGCCACTTCGTCCTCAGCACCGGAAGAACCGGAGTTCAGGGCATCGCGAACTTCCAGCGTCAGACGACCACGGGAGTCGGTCACGATGTCTTTCACGTCCAGACGACCAATCTCAGAACGCAGACGGTCAGAGAACTTACGTTTCAGCAGCACTTCGGCCTGGGAGACGTCACCGCCGCCGGTTGCCAGGAAGTAACGGCTAAAGTCGCTGATACGCCACTTGATGTAAGAGTCGACGATCAGGTCTTTTTTCTCTTTGGTCACGAAACGGTCGGCCTGGTTATCCATGGTCTGGATACGGGCATCGAGCATTTTCACCGACTGAATGAACGGCACCTTGAAATGCAGGCCTGGCTCATAAATCAGCGGTTTCTTATCGCCGTCACGCACGACGCTGCTGAACTGGAACTTAATCCCACGCTCGCCTTCTTTAACCACGAAGATAGAGGTATAAAGCACTACCAGCACGATGATGATAATCGCAATAACTGACTTACGCATCGTTATTCCCCCTGACGCTGGTAGTCGTTACGCTGCGCGTTAGCGCGGCGTTGGTCCATGATATTGCCCTGACTGGCAGACGACGTGTTGCTTGCGCTGCTGCTGGAAGAGGACGCAGGCGGCAGGCGCAACAGGTTGTTGGCACCACTGCTATCGCTCTTTGCTGCCGGGGCGTTGCCGCCTTTCAGCATTTGATCCAGCGGCAATACCATCAGGTTGCCATTCTTGTTGTCGCTAACCAGCACTTTGCGGGTATGGCTCAGCACTTTTTCCATGGTCTCGATATAGAGACGCTCGCGGGTAATCTGCGGTGCGGCTTTATATTCCGGCAGGATTTTCGCAAAGCGCGCCACTTCACCCTGTGCTTCCAGTACGGTCTGAGTCTTATACGCACGCGCTTCTTCCAGAATACGCTGCGCCTGACCGTTCGCACGTGGCTGCACTTCGTTGGTGTACGCTTCCGCTTCACGGATGTACTGCTGCTCGTTCTCACGTGCGGCAATCGCATCATCAAACGCGGCTTTCACCTCTTCCGGCGGACGAGCGGCCTGGAAGTTGACGTCCAGCAGGGTGATACCCATGTTGTACGGACGGATGGTCTCTTCCAGCTCGCGCTGGGTATCGCTACGAATAACGGTACGACCTTCGGTCAGAATACGGTCCATGGTGTACTTACCGATAACACCACGCAGGGCGCTGTCGGTAGCCTGACGCAGACTGTCATCAGCGCTGGTCACGCTGAACAGGTATTTCTGCGGGTCGGTTACGCGGTACTGCACGTTCATTTCAACGCGCACGACGTTTTCGTCGGAGGTCAGCATCACGCCGGATGCGGCCAGTTCGCGAACCGCTTCAACGTTCACTGGAGTGACTTCATCAACGAAGGTCGGCTTCCAGTTCAGACCCGGCTCAACCAGATGGCTGAACTTACCAAAGCGCGTCACTACGCCACGCTCGGCTTCTTTAATGGTATAGAACCCGCTGGCTGCCCAGATGACGACAACGGCTGCGGCAGCGATACCGACAATACGTCCGCCCATAGGACTACGCGGCCCCTGGGTTGAACTTCCGTTACCGGAACCCCCTTTACCGCCCCCAAATCCGCCGAGCTTTTTGCTCAGCTTACGGAAGATATCATCCAAATCCGGCGGACCCTGATCGCGACCGCCTTTATTTCCATTCCCCCCGGAGTTGCCGCCTTGATTATTGCTGCTTCCCCACGGGTCGCGGTCTTGTCCGTTATTACCGGGCTGATTCCACGCCATGTTTATGCTCCATATTTGTTATGCGGTGATATACCTTTTCCCAGTTCAGATCTTTTCGCGGTTAACCGTCATCGCCTTCCTGGTGGTGACGGTCGCGTTGAGGCGATCTGAACCGCTGGGTGCCCAAAGGGCTAATGTTCAGGCAAGCTGCACGGTCAGACGACGTAGTCTGCCAGTGTCGGTTCTTGTTTACAGAGGCGACGCCAGTCGACAATTGGCATACGAACCTGCAAATTGACGCAGCCGTCCTCCTCCATCCACTCTTTTTCAATTGCCTGAAGCTGGTAAAAGCGGCTACGCAAACGCCCGGCCTGCGGAGGTAAACGCAGCGTGTGCTGCGCAACTTCGCCGGCTAACCGTTCGGTTAACGCCTGAAAAAGGAGTGGTATGCCTACCCCGGTTTGCGCAGACAGCCACACCCGGATAGGTTTGTTCTCTTCATCACGATCGATACGCGGCTCGAAATCATCCAGCATATCGATTTTGTTCATCACCAGCAGGGTTGGGATCTCGTGCGCGTCGATCTCTTCGAGAACCGTGTTCACCGCGTCGATGTTTTCCTGTACCCGAACGTCCGCTGCGTCAATCACGTGAAGCAACAGCGTCGCTTCGCGGGTTTCCTGCAAGGTGGCTTTAAAGGCCGCCACCAGATCGTGCGGCAGGTGACGAATAAAGCCTACGGTATCCGCCAGCACGGTTTCGCCCACATCCGCTACATCAATACGACGCAGCGTTGGGTCAAGGGTCGCAAACAGCTGGTCGGCGGCGTAAACCTCCGCCTGCGTAATACGGTTAAACAGCGTCGATTTGCCGGCGTTGGTGTAACCCACCAGCGATACCGTTGGCACGTCGGCCTTCACGCGGGCACGACGCCCCTGCTCACGCTGTTTCTCTACTCGCTCAATACGCGAGAGGATCTGCATAATACGGTTACGCAGTAAACGACGGTCGGTTTCGAGCTGGGTTTCACCCGGGCCGCGTAAACCGATACCGCCTTTTTGTCTTTCAAGGTGCGTCCAGCCGCGCACCAGACGCGTGGCCAGATGGCGCAGCTGCGCCAGCTCAACCTGCAGCTTACCTTCATGGGTACGCGCACGTTGGGCGAAAATATCTAAGATCAGACCGGTACGGTCGATAACCCGGCATTGACACAGGGCTTCAAGGTTACGCTCCTGTGCTGGGCTAAGTGCATGATCGAACAGCACAACGGAAGCACCTGTCGCTTTGACGGCTTCCGCAATCTCGACAGCCTTACCTTCACCAACAAAATATTTTGGGTGCGGCGCTTTACGGCTACCAGTAATCACCTGCATTGCTTCGACACCGGCGGAAGAGACCAGAGATTCAAACTCCTGGAGGTCTTCCATATCTTTGTCTTGCGTAAAATAGATGTGTACCAGCACCGCCTGCTCACCGGCGTCATAACGGTCAAACAAGCGTTATATCTCCTGAAATACCAGCGGGGAACCCGAATAATCCGGCTCCCCGACATGGATAAACAGCCATCAACCTTATTCGGTTTCGTCGCTGTCTTGCGGCGCAGAACCCTGCGCGTTGCTACCGTGGTGGTAGTTGCTGCCAGTGCCGCCGCCAGCATTGTTGCTGTGATGGGAAACTGGACGAGACGGAACTACGGTAGAAATTGCGTGCTTATAGACCATCTGGCTGACCGTGTTTTTCAACAGGATCACGAACTGATCGAAAGACTCAATTTGCCCTTGCAGCTTAATACCATTCACCAAATAAATAGAAACTGGAACACGTTCCCGACGCAGTGCGTTCAGGAACGGATCTTGTAAAGATTGCCCCTTAGCCATTCTCTCTTTTCCTTATATGCTTATTTGTACTTATACACGTCGTCTTTCAAGCCGCGTTGCGGCAACTTGAGCGATGTTGCGTATGAACCTTACGATTCTGAAAATTGCGCACGATACGACTCAATTGTACACATTCAGTCTACACTAGCACCCACTACCTGTAATAGTTGGTTAAACGCCTGTTCCGGCTGCTCACTATCTAACCAGTGAACCCCTTCCCAACCACGTAACCACGTCACCTGGCGCTTCGCTAGCTGTCTCGTGGCACAAACTCCTCTATAAACCATTTCATCATATGAAATCTCGCCTTCGAGGTACGACCACATCTGGCGATATCCCACACAACGAATGGAAGGCATATCCGTATGCAAATCTCCACGGGCAAATAGCGCCCGCACTTCTGCTTCAAAACCTGAAGCTAACATCTGATGAAAACGCTGCTCAATGCGCTGATGGAGCAGTTCACGGCTCGCCGGG
Organism: Kluyvera sp. CHPC 1.2972; assembly: GCF_036759925.1. Taxonomy (NCBI): domain Bacteria; kingdom Pseudomonadati; phylum Pseudomonadota; class Gammaproteobacteria; order Enterobacterales; family Enterobacteriaceae; genus Kluyvera; species Kluyvera sp. CHPC 1.2972. The sequence continues at coordinate 139,042 of NZ_JAPKIB010000011.1, forward strand.
GCGATGGCGAACTGATGCACCTTGTAGGGCAGAGCGTCTCCTGACGTTTGTGTCAGCTCCGTTAAAGTTTTACCCGAAATGAAAAAAACTTCCAGTGCTCGGGAAAGTCTTTGCGGATCATTCGGATGAATACGCTCAGCGGCAACGGGGTCGATTTCCCGTAGCTGCTGATGCAGCGCCATCCATCCCTGCTCTGCCGCCTGCTGCTCAATCCGCGCCCGAACGTCCGGGTCGGCTGAGGGCAGCGGTGATAAACCTTCAAGCAACGCCTTGAAATACAACATCGTGCCACCGACCAGCAGCGGAATTTTCCCTGCGGCGGTGATCTCCGCCATCTGCGCAAGCGCATCGCGGCGGAAGTCCGCCGCAGAGTATGCCAGCGACGGATCGAGAATATCTAACAGTCGATGCGGCGCGGCTTCTAGCTCTTCCGCACTCGGCTTAGCGGTGCCGATATCCATTCCCCGATAGATGAGGGCGGAATCAACACTAATCAACTCTACTGGCAAAACTTTACGTAATTCAATAGCCAGCGCCGTCTTGCCCGAAGCGGTTGGCCCCATCAAAAAAATTGCCTTAGGCAGGCTCGCCTCGGTTACGTCACTCATGTCTCAGGGCGTTCATCGCAGAATCTAAATCAACGGGTTGTAACAGACCACCCGGCGGAGCTTTGACCAGCTGCGGGCAAAGACGTTCAACGTCTGCCAGCATCGAAATGGCCTGCGCCATGTTCCACTGCGCGTGATCGCTTGCCAGATTACGGGCCAGCCACTGCGCAACGTTCCCGGCATCAACCATACTCTGCTCCACCAGGTAGCCTATCAGTTCAGGAATCAAGATTTGTAAATTTTGTTGTCGTAAGGGTAAAGGCACGGCGCGGATCGTGGCGTGCTGCCCTTCGAGCAGTATTTCAATGCCGAGCAAGTTCAGCGTTTCCTGCGCCCGCTCCAACGTTTTCCGCTCGTCGTCGGTCACCTTTAGACGCAGCGGGATCAGCAGCGGCTGCGCGCAGATGGTTGCCTCACCCGGCGTCAGCTGCGCCTGGCGCAGCCAGCGCTCCGCGACCGGCAACGCCAGCAGGCTTAACTTACCGCCGCGCTCAAGCAACGCGCAGGTATCGGCGACGATCGCCAGCACCCGCCCGAAGCTCTGGCTATGCCCGGCAAGATTATCTGCCGCCGGGGCTTTTACCGGTTCCGGCGTCTTCTCTGGGGTATTCAGCAGTTGGCGATAGAGCGCCCCCTGCTGTTTCTGGTAGCCTGGCTGAGCGTTCGGCCAGCTGCCATTGGCGCCACCACCGCTGCTCCGCCCGGCACTGCTGCCGCTGGTTGGCGTTTGGTAGCGCGGCATATCAGGCTCGCGTGCCACCGCTGGCTCGGCAAACTGGTTGCGCCCAGCGGCAACGCGGTTCTCCGGCAGAACGCGCGGCGCCGGTTCATCATCTTCCGCCAGCGGCAGAGGCGCATCCAGCTGTTGTTGCAGCACGCTGAGCACCCCTTGATAGATAAAATCATGCACCAGGCGGGACTGATGAAAACGCACCTCGTGCTTCGCCGGGTGAACGTTCACGTCGACCTGATGCGGGTCAATCTCGAGATAAAGAACAAACGCCGGTTGCTGGTCAGCGCCGAGTTTATCTTCACACGCCTGACGAATCGCATGGTTGATGAGTCTATCGCGCATCATGCGGCCGTTCACATAGCAGTACTGAATTTCAGCCAGCGTAGGCGTGGTGTGTTTCGGATCTGCCACCCAACCGTGCAGCGCCAGGTCGCCGTGCTGCCACTCAATGGCCAGCGCATGCTCAAGGAACGGTACGCCGCAAATTGCGCCCAGCCGACGCTCTTTCGGTGCGCCTTCGGCCACTGCGCGATATTGGCGAACCGCTTTGCCGTTGTGGGTCAAATTAATACTCACATCGAAGCGCGCCAGCGCAATGCGGCGAACAATCTCATCGATATGGTTGAATTCGGTTTTCTCGGTGCGCATAAACTTGCGCCGCGCCGGGGTGTTGTAGAACAGGTCCAGCACTTCCAGCGTCGTTCCTACCGGATGCGCCGCTGGTTTAACCGTCACGTCCTGATCGCGTCCTTCCGCGTAGGCCTGCCACGCTTCCTGCTGCTCTGCGGTCCGTGAGGTGATGGTCAGACGCGAGACCGAGCTGATACTCGCCAGCGCTTCGCCACGAAAACCTAAGCTGATAATGGCTTCAAGATCGTCAAGCGAGGCGATTTTACTGGTCGCGTGACGTGCCAGCGAGAGTGCCAGCTCGTCTTTCTTGATGCCACAGCCGTTATCGCGAATACGGATAAGCTTGGCGCCGCCGCGTTCAATATCAATATCGATGCGGGTTGCCCCCGCATCGAGACTGTTCTCCACCAGCTCTTTCACTACCGATGCAGGCCGCTCAACCACTTCACCCGCGGCAATCTGGTTCGCAAGCTGCGGCGGTAAAACCTGTATCGGCATGAAAACTCCTTAGTTAACGAGCGTCCTGGATGATGACGCGGCGCTGGCGGTCTGCGACTGTTCGTCACGAGGGCCGGATTGTATCGGATGCGCCGTGAAATAGTTACGTAAACCGTTATAAATGGCTTCCGCGATCTTCTGCTGATAGTCGTCGCTGCCCAGCAGGCGCTCTTCGCTGCTGTTACTGATAAAGCCGGTTTCGACCAGAATGGACGGAATATCCGGCGAACGCAGCACGCCAAGGCTGGCATGTTCAGGACGGCGTTTATGCAGGTTACCTACTCGCTGAAGCTGGCTAATCACGTTGGTCGCGACATCATACCCTACCCGCTGCGAATGGCCGAACTGCAGATCCAGTACTGCCTGGCTCAGATACGGGTCAGCCTGGCTGTTGGCCAGCACGTCACCCGCGCCACCCAGCAGTTCGGACTGCTTCTCATGCTGTTCGAGCCAGCCCGCCATTTCGCTGTTCGCACGACGGTTAGAGAGCACCCACACGGAAGCACCAGTCGCATCGCGGTTCGGTGCGGCATCCGCGTGAATCGACACCAGGAAAGAGGCGTTCTGCTTACGCGCCACATCAGAACGGCCCATCACCGAAATAAAGTAGTCGCCGTCGCGGGTCAGCACGCCCTTAAACATCGGGTCATCGTTCAACAGCCCACGCAGCTTACGCGCAATGGCGATGGTGACGTTTTTCTCACGTGTACCGCCAGGGCCAATGGCGCCAGGATCCTGACCGCCGTGACCGGCATCAATGGCAATAATCACTTTATCCCCCGAGACGCTGCGCGCACGGGAAGACGGACGCGGAGTTGGCGTCACGGTGCTGGCAATCGCCGGCTGGCGTTCGCCGCTGAAGCTGCCGCTATCGTTGCCGCTGTTCGTACTGCTGCTGCCATTACGGCTGCCGCTGAACGGGTTACGCCCCGGCTGCGTCGGTGCTGGCGTCACGACTGGCGTTTCCACGCGCTTCGCCACAACTGGCGGTGGAGGCGGCGGTGGAACGTCGGCGTTAATGGTGAACACCACGACGTAGTTCGCGCCGTTCTGCTGCTTCACCGCTCGGGTTTTGCCGTTCTCGGTAAGATCGACCACCAGTCGTAAAGTCTGATCGTCTTTCGGCGTACCCGAACGAATGGCTTTCACCAGGTTGTTGCCGCTAAAGCGCAGCGGCAACCCCTGAATCACGCCAGTTTGTTTGATATCCAGCACAACGCTACGTTTGTCGTCCTGGCTAAAGTTGTACTCTGGATCGCCCATAAAGCTGAACGTGATCCGCGCCTGCGTTTCACTGTTCGCCACCTGAATATCGGATAAACTCGCCGCCATTGCCGGTACACCGACCAGCATCAGCGCGGCCATCAACCACCCTTTTGCGCGAAAAATCATCCTGGGATCCCTTAAATTAACCGGCAAACCGCGCCAGCAGAGACTCACCTAATGAGGAGACCGCGCTGATGCGCGCCTCACGCCCTTGCGCCTGGTAATCTAAGTGTATTTCGATATCCGGCTCGGGCAGAACACCTGCGCCCTGTTGCGGCCATTCCACCAGGCAAATGGCATCGTTAGCAAAGTAATCGCGGATCCCCATAAATTCGAGCTCCTCGGGATCGGCAAGGCGGTACAGATCAAAGTGATAAACCATCAGGTCGGCGAGCTGATACGGCTCAACCAGGGTATAGGTGGGGCTTTTGACGTTGCCGTTATGACCTAACGCCTGCAGGAATCCACGGCTAAAGGTGGTTTTCCCGGCACCCAAATCGCCGTACAGATAGATGACGGTTGCCCCGACGCAGGCTTTCGCCACTCGGTTGCCAAGGTCCAGGGTTGCCTGCTCGTCAGGTAAAGGAATCACTCGATTAATCATGGTTTACGTCAATCACATCCGGGTTAACAACACGCCGTAGCGTGGAAAAGAGGTCTGTCGCGAGCATACCGCGGGTGCCAAAGCGCGCCGCCAGTTCATCGGCGGCAGCACCGTGGGCGATACACCCTGCGCACGCTGCATCATACGGCGATAATGCCTGCCCCAGCAATGCGCCGATGATGCCCGAAAGCACATCGCCCATTCCGCCGCTGGCCATGCCGGCATTTCCCGCATCAATAATTCCGATCGCGCCCTGCTCATCCGCCACGACCGTACCGGCGCCTTTCAGCACCACCGCGCCGCCGTACCGTTTTACCAGACGCTGCGCGGAAAGTAAGCGATCGTTCTCGATGTCAGCCACCCGACAGTTGAGCAGCCGTGCGGCTTCGCCGGGGTGCGGCGTGATCACGCGATTGTGACGTTTATCCGGATTGATTGCCAGCAGGTTCAGCGCATCGGCATCCCAGAGGGTGGGTTTACGGAAATTGTCGATTTTCCGCAGCGCCTGTTTGCCCCATTCGGCTTGCCCCAGACCGGGGCCAATCACGATAGCATCCGCCCATTCCAGCGCCTCATCGAGCGCCTGTGGGGTGAGCTCATGCACCATCAGTTCAGGCCGCGCGGTAATAATCGGCGCGACGTTTTCAGCGCGGGTCAGCACCCGCACCAGCCCCGCACCGGCTCGTAGCGCCGCCTCACCGGTCATACGAATCGCCCCGGCAGTACCATGATCGCCGCCGATCACCACCAGGCGGCCATGATCGCCTTTGTGCGACGTTGGGCGGCGTGGCGCAAACCACTGGATCAACTGTGAAGCATCAAATCGATGAATGTTGGTGCGCTGGGTTGCCAGCCACCTCTCTAGTCCCAGCGAATCGTGGTGCAGATGCCCGACAACGTCGCGTGCCTTGCCGGTCAACAGACCTGGCTTCAGGGCGATAAAGGTGATGGTATGAGCGGCCTGAATAACCGCGCCGGGCGTCGTGCCGGTTTGGGCGTTCAGCCCGGAGGGAATATCCAGCGCGATAATCGGTGCCGGGAAGGCGTTAGCCCGCTCAATCAGATTCGCGACGTTCTCGCGCGGTGCGCTTTGTAGTCCGGTGCCGAGCAGGCCATCAATAATTAGATCAGCATCCTGCGGCCAATCGGCATCCGCCGGGTAAATCTCGCCGCCCACCGCACGCCACGCCTCACGAGCCGCGTGTGCCTCTTCCGGCAGCGACTTATCGCTGGCTATCGCCAGCAGCGTCACCTGAATACCAGCGGCCTGCGCCAGCCGCGCGACCTCGTAGCCATCACCGCCGTTATTGCCGTGCCCGCAAAGGACAATCCAGCGGCGGGTAGCGGGGTACGCGGCACGCGCGAGGTTAAACGCCGCTTCGCCCGCGCGCTGCATTAGCGTGTAAAGGGAAAGGCCGAGGCTCTGTGCCGCCGTTTTTTCAGCGCGACGCAGGTCATCCGCAGGCCAAATGGAGTGTGGTATACTTTGGGGGTTACTCGTCAATGTATGGTCCGTCATGTCACAGCCCCTCGATCTCAATCAATTAGCGCAACAAATCAAACAATGGGGCACCGAACTGGGTTTTCAGCAGGTCGGCATCACCGATACCGATCTCAGCGCCTCCGAACCCAAACTGCAGGCATGGCTGGATAAACAATATCACGGCGAGATGGAGTGGATGGCGCGCCACGGTATGATGCGCGCGCGTCCGCACGAACTGCAGCCCGGTACGCTCCGGGTGATTAGCGTTCGCATGAACTATCTTCCCGCCAATGCGGCCTTTGCCAGCACGCTGAAAAATCCCGAGCTAGGTTACGTCAGCCGTTATGCCCTGGGGCGTGATTATCATAAGCTGTTGCGTAACCGCCTTAAAAAGCTCGGCGAAATGATTCAGGAACAGTGCGTCTCGCTGAATTTTAGACCGTTTGTCGACTCTGCGCCTATTCTTGAACGTCCGCTAGCGGAAAAAGCCGGGATTGGTTGGACGGGGAAGCACTCACTCATTCTCAACCGCGATGCCGGATCGTTCTTTTTCCTCGGTGAACTGCTGGTTGATATTCCCCTGCCCATCGATCAACCGGTAGCCGAAGAGTGCGGGCGCTGCGTGGCCTGCATGACTATCTGCCCCACCGGTGCGATCGTCGAGCCCTACACCGTCGATGCTCGCCGCTGTATCTCTTACCTGACCATCGAGCTCGAAGGCGCCATCCCGGAAGAATTTCGTCCACTATTGGGCAATCGTATTTACGGCTGCGATGACTGCCAGCTCATCTGCCCATGGAACCGCTTCTCACAGCTGACCGATGAGGCCGATTTTAGCCCGCGCAAGGCGCTGCATGCCCCTGAGCTTATCGAGCTGTTCGCCTGGAACGAAGCACATTTTCTGAAGGTGACGGAAGGTTCGGCCATTCGCCGTATCGGCCACCTGCGCTGGCTGCGCAATATCGCCGTTGCGCTGGGTAACGCACCGTGGAGCGATGCTACGCTAAACGCGCTGGAGAGCCGCCGAGGTGAGCACCCACTACTCGATGAACACATTGAATGGGCGGTAGCGCAGCAAATCACGCGTCGAAATGAGAACGTGGTTGAGGTGCAGCTGCCGAAGAAACAGCGTCTGGTGAGGGTGGTGGAAAAAGGGCTACCGCGCGATGCGTGATATATTCACAGCCTGTGAGTAAAAATAAAAAGACATTGCGTTTCAACACGCCAAAGTTCGTCAAGCGATCTCGCTAACATTTTGAAATGATATATCTTGTTATAATTCAATAAGTTAATAAAAACTGTAAAAATCCAGAAAACATTAGCGCGCGAAGAACGTGATAACAGCCTGTGGATAACTCTGTTTACAAGAGTATTTCAGAAACGAAAAAAACAACCTCAATGACTTAACGCATTGTGGAAGTATTTTTGTTTTGGAAGAAAATTTGGAGCGGGAAACGAGACTCGAACTCGCGACCCCGACCTTGGCAAGGTCGT
>NZ_JAPKIB010000012.1:0-139883 GCF_036759925.1 Kluyvera sp. CHPC 1.2972
TCTTTAAGCCATCTTAAATGACTCTGAGGTGTCTGTTAAACCCGTGGCGATTCAAATCTAAGCATCAAAGGCAGCTAAAGATGAACACGTGTCAACCAAGAATCCAATACCAGAACGTCTCAAAGAGGCAAGAAGCAAGGCTGGGTTATCTCAGCGGGCACTGGGGATCCTTGTCGGTTTTGATCATGCCTCAGCCAGTAGCCGTATGAATCACTATGAAAAGGGACGGCATGTTCCGGATATCGATACACTCCGGCGGATCGCAACAGAACTCAACGTTCCCCTGAACTATTTCTTCTGCGATGATAAAGTAACAGCTGAGCTTGCATTGCTCATCTCTAAGATGAGTGATGAGGAGAGAGTGCAACTCATTGAATTAATTAATAAAACAGCATCTAACCAAAAGGGTTAATGACTTGACCAGAGATGATGTTCATCAACTAGCCACACAACTGTTCGAAGGCAATGAAAGTGCAGCTATAAAATGGTGCCATGAACCTAATCGAGCGTTACAGTGGCATACGCCTGAAGAAATCATGGGTAATGAGTCTGGAAACCAAGCGGTAGCTGCGTTAATTACACGAATTGAGCAGGGTGTATATACCTAGACCTTCTTGCCAAGGATCGCTTCAGAGCTGGCCTGTAGAGACTTTAATTAAAATTGTGTAATAAATCGCCACCCCAGAAAAACTGCATAAATAACACAAATAGCGCATAGTGTGTATGCCTAGCGCTTTTTGCCAAATATAGCCTCAGAACTGGCTTGTAATTTAATTATCGCATCGAGCATATCATCTTCATTAAGTGACCGCTGTGATTTCTTTCTATTAGCTGTACGACTTCTGGTGACATCGGGACCATCTACTTTAATTATCGCATCGAGCATATCGTCTTCATTAAGTGACCGCTGTAATTTCTTTCTAGTAGGTGTACGACGTCTGGTGACATCGGGACCATCTACTGATGGAAGTGCTCTTGAACGATGATTATCTCTCTTCTCCTGTACCAGCATCGCCATATGTAATACCTGGCCCAGACGCTTGTTATTAACAATTTCTCCCTGATCGATATATGAGATCCGGTCATAGATGCGGTAGGGAAGGGCAACACCATTCAGCTTAAGCTCAACATGCCCATCAGGGTACAACCAGGTATCTATATATTTTCCTATAGCACGTCGGCTATATTCACTATCTTCAATTAAATACAACATCTTATCATGCTGAATCGTCAACTTACTTGACACTTTGCGAGGTTCTCGCCAAGTAAAAATATCATCCAATATATCATTAACTTCAAGAGGTCGGTGAACATCAAAATCATGACGTGGGGTTTTTGCAAAGCGTCGATTGTAATCTTCCATAAATTCTTCCACATAATCATTTGCTTCCGTTATGGAGGATATATTCCTCAAACGCATTTCCTTAACCAGGCGGTCCTGAAGTGTGAGATGGGCCCGTTCAACTCGCCCTTTGGCTGAACTGGTTTCCGCGCATATAGTCTGGATATTAAGTTCATACATTGCACGACCAAATTGTGTATAACCATCACCATTAGTTGCATGCTTATTGTTTATCCGAAATACACTTGCTTTGTCACTATATAATGCAAGCGGCTTACCATGTTTTTCTAGGTAACTCCGGGTTGCTTCGAAATAGGAAAAGGTTGACTCAGAAAGTGCAAAATGCAAATGCATAAGGCGACTTGTCGCATCATCCACATATACCAGTAGAGTGCATCGGCATCCGCGAGTTTCAAACCAATGATGGTCGCTGCCATCAATCTGAATGAGCTCTCCGATACAGGCACGGCGATATCTAGGTTGCTGAATTTTTGGAGCGCGAAGCTTGCGAGGTACCCACAAACCGGCACGGATCATCATCTGTCGAAGTGTTTCTTTACTGAGACTAATGCCAAGTTCTCTCAGAATTTGTTCGCCCGCAAAAGTGGGGCCGAAATCCGCATAGTCCTTCTGGCTGAGAAACTTCACCACTTGTTCATAGATGTGTGCAGGCGTTTTACGGTTGCCTGGTTTCCCGCGTTGCTGATTGCTCATACCTAATGGACCAGACTGACGGTAGCGGCGAAGCAATCTGCTTAAATGCACGGGAGTAACATTTATCAGCCGTGCTGCCTGACCGGGGCGGAGTTTTCCATCAATCACATCCTGCAGAATTCTGAGACGATTTATATCTGTCATCGTGAATGTACCAAATTCGGCCGTAGGCATAGCGCACCTCTGCATGAAGTCTGAGTGAGAAACATGAGTGAAGCGGGACCTAGGACTTGTTAACTGTAGAATAAACATTGCCATCTAGCCAGAATTAAACATTAGCATTTAGCTACTACAACGTTGGTGCGCATAATGTATATTATGTTAAATTGCATCTGATATCGCTAGCTCGCTGGTCTGAGTCAAATGCTCTTGTCTCTTAGGCCATTCTCACCTGCATCCGCTCTCTGGATGCAGGTAAACTGCGAAAGACAATTCGACAAAATCCCAATCATCATATTGGTCATTATCGCATGGTCAGGACCATACGGAATTTTGACCTTGCGTGTATCCAGATAGATGTGAGCGCCAAGTTCTTTGACGTCCTGAGCAATGTCATCCCCACGCCCTACCGCAACAACCCGGAATCCCATTTTCTTTGCGTATTGCAGCGCAAGATGGCCCAACCCGCCAATGCCCTGAATGGCAACGGTGTCACCAGGGCGCGCGCCGGATTTGATTAAGGCATTAAAGGTTGCAATACCGGCACACAGTAATGGTGCGGCAGCTTCTGAGGTTAACGCTTCAGGAATGACCACAAGTCCGGTAGCGCGGGCTATCATCATCTCTGCATATCCGCCATCGTGGGAACTTCCCACCGCCGGTTGATTCGTACACAGATTGAAGCGGCCCTGACGACATTGATCACACTCGTTACAATGGCCGCCAAGACGACCAACGCCAACTCGCTGACCGACAGCCAAATAAGAAGGGACTTCAGCGCCCAGTGATACAATTTTGCCAACGACTTCATGCCCAGGTACACGAGGATAAGTTGTATTTTGCTCAAACCCTTCGATTGCACCTGCATCTGCGCCACAAATTCCACAGGCCTCAATGCTAAGCAATACTTCCCCCTTCCCAGGTTCAGGAATCACCTTTTCGACTAATTCGAGTGTTCCAGGACGAGTAATTTGCATTGCTTTATATGTTTCCATTTTGCCTCACTACAATACATGGTTAACTAACATGTTCTTTCCCCACAGAAAAACAGCGACACTCAGAGAGCGCCGCAAAACAAACGCATTACTTAGGTAATGCGTCAAATGCATCGAGTGCATGAGCGGTGTAAGTCAGAGCTGCACCGGTGTTAAGTGAAATAGCGACCGCTAAGGCTTCAGCAATTTCTTCGCGAGTAGCACCATGGCCTGCTGCTTTTTTAACATGAACTGACAAACAACCATCACAACGGGTTGTAATAGCCACTGCTAAAGCGATCAGCTCATGAGTTTTCGCATCCAGATGCCCCATTGCGGATGCACCGGCATCCATGCTCATTAAGCCCTTCATAAATTCAGGTTGCAGTTTGGCATATTTACTAACAACGCCCAGTAATTCATCGCGATGACCGTTCCAATCTAAAAGCATATAAACTCCAGTTACTGTCATGAAATAGCGGATTGTCCGCCTTAGTTAAAAAACATTTAATAAACGCAGCAGATGCGAATATTAATGATTAAGAAATTCTGTTCATGTCACCATTATGTCGCTACATTTTTCAGTCATCAAATGAGATATTATTGAGTGATCACAAAGAAAATCTATCTCACGATGTAAACTATTTATTAGGGTGGCATAGCACACTGCTGGCACAGGAATCTCTTAATGATCATTCTTGCTGATAAGAAAATTTGCTGACATGATGGTTAAGAGCTGGTTCAGCTACGTAAAATAACCGTAAGGCCGCAAATATGACCCCTACTTTACAAGGCTCTCTTGTAACGCTCCGTCCTCTGCTTAAAACTGATGCCCCGCTATTGATTGATGCGGCTGAAGATGGTGAACTTTGGTTCCTGCCATTTACGGTAGTCCCGTCGGCTGATACCGTTGATTCATACATTCAGAAAGCCCTGAAAGGTCAAGCCGATGGCACTGTCATACCGTTTGCTGTAACGCTCTCATCCAACCAACGTGTCATTGGGTCCACGCGTTTATGGAAGATTGATCGTGAAAACCGAAAGCTTGAAATTGGGCACACCTGGTATTCACAAAGCTGGCAAAAAACAGCCGCAAATACCGAGAGTAAATTGTTACTGCTGCAATACGCCTTTGAGCAACTTAAGTGTGTTCGTGTTCAGTTTACGACTGATGGGGTGGCGACACGCTATCTGCTGGATAACAGCGATGCTCATCTCACCCTGTACTTGCGCAACGCCAAACGATTAAACAATCCCGACCCGTCTCGAGTGACGATTGTTGATGGCGATGTGCTCAACGTGGAACAACTGACAGGCGCCATGCATGGCCAGGATGTGGTCTATGCCAATTTATCTGGAAATATGAAACAACAGGCGCAATACATTGTTAAGGCGATGACATCAACCGGTATGACCAGGCTGATTTTTATTACCTCAATGGGTATTTACGACGAAGTTCCAGGTGAAAATCACGGTAGCGTATTAACGCCGTACCGGGAATCCGCCGCTGTTATTGAAGCATCCGATCTGGACTATACGCTGATCCGGCCCGCCTGGTTTACAAACGGAAGTGAAGTGGAATATGAATTAACGCATAAAGGGGAGAATTTCTCAGGTAGCAACGTTTCTCGATTAAGTATTGCCGATTTAATTAATCGACTGGTGACGACTCCCGGACTCTATTCACGGGAAAGCTTGGGCATTGCCCGTATATAGCATGAATTAAGTACAAAACCCATTAAGGTATTGATAAATGACAAATCATGAAATCGCCCAGCGTATTGCGCTCCGGGAACTGGTTGATACTTTTTCTAACCTTGCTGATGAGAAAAATGTTGCTGCACAAATGCCTCTGTTTACCGCTGATGCCCATATTAACGTGGTTATGGATGGTAAAGAAGTTTTTGATTTAAAAGGACATCAGCAAATTTTTGAGGCCTTTAGTGGTTACCTGGCACAATTCTCAGTGGTTTATCATCAGAATGGCCAGCAAACCGTCACGATGAATGAAAACTCAGCGAGTGGCATTGCTTATTGTCAGGTGACGTTGATCAAAGAGGACAATGGCCAAAGAATCAAACAAACCAGCGGCGTTCGTTATCACGACCGCTATGTTTTCCAGAATGGAAAATGGCTTATCGCTGAACGTCTTTCTCATTTTATGTGGACCGATATACATCCAATGTAATTTATCGCGAAACCCTGGCGGCATCCCCAGCCGCCAGAGCATAAATGACATCAGACCGTTTTCTCCAGCACCACCACACACTGGCCCGCTCGCACCGAAGAACCCGGCTGAACGCGTACCTGGCTGACCACGCCGTCCTGCGAGGCTACCAACGGGATCTCCATTTTCATCGACTCCAGGATCACCAGCACGTCCCCTTCGTGCACGGTTTTACCGACCTCGACGTTGACCTGCCACAGATTGCCCGATATCGGGCTGTCGATACCCGCCTGTCCTGGCCGCAACGGCGCATCATCACCCTCATCCACCACTACGTCGCTGCTGTCGAAATGTGCCTGACCGTTGGCAATCCAACGCTCGCGCTCTGCGTCAAATGCCCCCTGCTGATGGGCGCGGAATGCGTCAATGCCAGGGGCTTCGTCCGCGAGGAACTGCTGGTAGTCCGCCAGATTCAGCGTGGTATGTTCGATACGCAGCGGATAACGGCCCAGCGGAAAGTCACGGCGAATGGTCAACAGTTCATCGGCAGAGACCGGGTAGAAACGAATCTGGTCAAAAAAGCGCAGTAGCCACGGCTTACCACCAAAATCATCAACCGCGTGATAGCGATTCCACATCTGCAACGTACGCCCGACGAACTGATAGCCGCCCGGCCCTTCCATGCCATAAACGCAGAGATACGCCCCGCCAATTCCCACTGAGTTTTCCGCAGTCCAGGTTCGGGCCGGGTTGTACTTGGTGGTGACCAAACGATGACGCGGGTCGAGCGGCGTCGCGACCGGCGCCCCAAGATAGACATCCCCTAACCCCATCACCAGATAGCTCGCGTCGAACACCGTCTTATAGACTTCATCGATATTTGCCAGATCGTTGATACGACGAATAAACTCCAGATTGCTCGGACACCATGGCGCATCGCGGCGCACGGTGGTCATGTATTTGTCGATGGCTTTCTGACACGCCGGATCGTCCCAGGAGAGCGGCAGCCAGACGATACGTGATGGCACCGCCAGCGACGCCTGCTCGCAAACGCCCTGCCATACCCCGGAGACTATCTCCAGAAGGGTTGCCAGACTTAGCGTTTCCGGCTGATAGTGAATTTGCAGTGAGCGGATCCCCGGCGTGAGATCGACGATCCCGCACAGTGATTTTTCTTCCAGCGCCTGCATCAACGCATGCCCGCGAAAACGCAGCACCAAATCCAGCTCCGGCTCGCCAATCTCCAGCAACAGGTGAGTATCACCGGAGAGTCGCGCCACCAGGCGCTGGTCTGCGCGCCCTTGTTGCAGCACCACCGGTGACTCAAGGGCAACGGGTTCCCAGACAATCTCCTGCGGTTCGAGGCTGGCGAACTCAACTTTCTGAGCCTGCGCAAGACGGCGTGCGGTGGCGATATCAACCGGCACAAAACGGATTTTATCACCGGCTTTCACCTGCCCGACTGCCGGTAAATCGGCCTCAATAATGGTCACCGGACAGACAAATCCGCCCAGACTTGGGCCATCCGGCCCCAGGATCACCGGCATATCCCCGGTAAAGTCGACCGCACCAATGGCATACGGGTTGTCGTGAATGTTTGACGGATGCAGACCCGCCTCGCCGCCGCTCTCACGAACCCACTCCGGCTTAGGCCCGATCAGGCGCACGCCGGTCCGGCTGGAGTTAAAATGCACTTCCCATTCGGTGGCGAAAAAGGTCGCCATGTAGCCCGGCGTGAAGTACTCCGGCGCGCCATGTGGGCCGTAGATCACCCGCAGTTCACGTACGGTACCCAGCGTGGTGCGTAGTGCATATGGCAGTTCGTTCTCCTGAACGGGTTCGGTTAACGGCGCAATATGCAGCACGTCACCGGTGCGCAGCGCCCGTCCGGCGTGGCCACCGAACTGCCCCAGGGTGAAGGTGCTTTTGCTGCCCAGATAGTCCGGCACGTTGAATCCGCCGCGCAGGCAGAGGTAGCTGCGTACACCCTGATGGCTTATTTCACCCATGTGTAAGGTCATGCCCGCCCGTACGGTGAAAACACGATTATTCACCAGTGGCTTGTTGTCCAACGTTAATGCAATCTCTGCGCCGGTGACCACCAGTTGTGCATCGCAGTTAAATTTGAGCGTCGGGCCGCTGAGGGTGATTTCCAGCGCGGCGGCACGCTCATCATTGCCCAATAGACGGTTACCTAGCCGCAGCGCTCGGCTGTCCATCGGGCCAGAGGGCGGAACGCCTACCGCCCAGTATCCTGTACGCCCGGGATAATCCTGCACCGTGGTCTGCGTACCCGCGTTAAGCACCTCCAGCGTGGAGGCCTGATAGCTGAGCCCTTCCAGACATCGGGTCCAGGGTTCACCGCGAACAAACGGTGTGAAGGTTAAAATCTGCTGCAGATAGCTGCGGTTGGTTTCCACGCCGTAAAGACGGGTCTCTCCTAACGCGGTATGCAACGCCTGAACAGCGGCTTCGCGCGTCGGTTGCCAGGCGATGATTTTTGCCAGCATCGGGTCAAAAAACGGCGGAATATCGCAGCCGGACTCCACCCAACTGTCGATACGCAGCGTACGGCGATCGTTTGCTGGAAACACCACTTCGGTAAGCAGCCCCGGAGACGGCTGGAACTGGCGGCCGGGGTCTTCAGCATAAACACGGGCCTGAATAGCATGACCATTCGGCTTGAGAGGTTCACGCAATGCCGCCAGCGGGGGTAACGTCCCCGCCGCCAGTTCAATCATCCAGCGCACCAGATCGACGCCCCATACCTGTTCGGTTACGCCGTGCTCAACCTGCAGACGGGTGTTGACTTCCAGGAAGTAAAATCGCTCGGCGTGGCTGTCGTAGACAAATTCGACGGTGCCCGCGCTGCGGTAGTTGACCGCTTTACCCAGCTTAATCGCCGCCTCACACAGTGCATCTTCCATACCGGCAGGCAGGTTTGGCGCGGGGGTCTCTTCCAGCACTTTCTGGTTACGACGCTGTACCGAGCAGTCGCGCACACCGAGGGCAATGACATCGCCTCTGCCGTCGCCAAACAGCTGTACTTCAAGGTGTCGCGCCCGTTCGATATACTTCTCGATAAACACGCCCGCGTCGCTAAAGTTGTTTTTCCCCAGCCGCACCACGGCGTCGAACGCGTCGTTCAGCTCTTCAGCGCTATAGCACACGCGCATGCCGATACCACCGCCGCCCGCCGTGCTTTTCAGCATCACCGGATAGCCAACTTGCTCAGCGGCGTGTCGCGCTTCGTTCACATCGGCCAGCAGTTCCGTCCCTTCCAGCATCGGTACACCGTGCAATTTCGCCAGCGCACGCGCGGTATGTTTCAGCCCGAACAGGCGCAGCTGTTCCGGTGTGGGGCCAACAAAGGCGATCCCCGCTTCTTCACAAGCTTCCGCAAACGCCGCGTTTTCAGACAAAAATCCATAACCCGGATGAATGGCCTGGGCACCACTGGCCTGCGCCGCGGCAATCAGTTTGTCTATCACCAGGTAGGTATTGGCCGCCGGGCCCTCGCCCAGACTCAGGGCTTCATCCGCTTCACGGAGATGCAGGCTGCTGATATCAGCCTCAGAATAGACCGCCACGCCGCGAAGATGCATGGCGCGCAGGGTACGCAGAATGCGGCAGGCAATCGCCCCGCGGTTCGCAATCAGGAGTGTCGTCAACATAGGTCAGACTCAATCGTGGCGGGTCGTCCCGCCGGAATTCGGCTCACCCATGGTCGTCCACGGGGGCAAAAGCGTTTACGGCAGAAGGCGACCGGCGCGGACTTCAAACAGGCGATAAATCACCTGCCGCAGACGCTGCCAGCGGGTAGGCGTTAGTTCCATATCAGCACCTCGGCAGGCGTTGGGTTCCAGCCGTTGCAGGGGTTGTTCAACTGCGGGCAGTTGGAAATAAGTACAATGACGTTGCACTCGGCGCGCAACTCCACGTATTTACCCGGCGCGGAGATCCCATCCTCAAAGGTCAGTCCGCCCTGGGGCGTCACCGGTACGTTCATAAAGAAGTTGATATTCGCGCCAATATCGCGCTTTTGCAGACGGCCGTCGTGCAGACAGGCGCAGAGGAAGTTATCCCGGCAGCTATGCATGTGCCGTTTGTCGAGAGCATAACGTACGGTATTGCTTTCCTGAGCGCAGGCGCCGCCGAGCGTATCGTGACGACCGCAGGTGTCGGCGACGATGGTCAGCAGCGGATTACCGAGATTCGAGTACAGCACGCTGCCGCTGGTGAGATAAGCATTATTCTGGCGACGCAGCGTACGCTGGGCATCGTAGCGTTCGCGCGGTTTATCCGCGTTATAGAACAGCGTGTCGACCGCTTGATTGCCTTCCAGATCGAGCAGGCGCAGCGTTTGTCCTTTCTTCACTTCAAACAGGTAAGGTTCACCCGCCGGGATCACATGGCGGAAGCTGGCATGCTGGGCTTGTCTCTCGCTGGCTATTGTCATCTTATGGCTCCTTAGAGGGCAAAAAGTTGGGTGTTAGTGAGGGCGCGTTCGTTTTCCGGCCGCGTCAGCAACGCGTTAATAGCCGCGTCTTCATCTTCAGCCTGCCTCCAGCTCAACTGCACCGGGCGCGGCGCATAGTCGCGGGACGGGTCCATTGGGTGCGGCAACGCAGTCATCACCATCAGCGTGTCCATTGGCGCGAACAGTTCGATATAGCTTCCCGGTTGCGAATGCCCGCTGTGGAAGCTGAACTGCCCGTTGTCATCGACCGTGACCTTGCTGAAGAGGTTGATCACCATCAGCAGGTCTTCAAGGTTGAGGTCCCACTTGCCCATCTCGACCAGCAGGTTATCGGTACCGTTACGGTAGAAACCATTTCGCAGCGCCTGATAACGCCCCTGCCCGTATTTTTCCGCCACTTCCTGCGCGTTCAATACGCCGCCAAACGGATCGTGCCAGCCGCTGGTATCGGCAATGATCCCAGCCAGCACGCGGCCCATGTCGGAGTAAAAACAGTGCCCGGCGGTGAGGCGCGCCGTGTGCTGACCTTTCAGCGTATCGGGCAGGTTCAGACGCTCGCTTTTGTGGTGCGGGTTAAGCATCAGCAGGCTGACGTTTGCCCCGCCTTCCCTGTCCGTCATGCGTAGGATCTGTCCGCGTTTGAGCACGAACGACAAGTGTCCGCCGCCTGGCAGAACCTCTTCGCGCAATGGTGTGTTAGTTTTCATAGGGTTAACCTTTTAATGCATAAACGTTGTCGGGAGCCGTACCCCTCAGCGCGGAGAGGCGCGTCTCGTTGAGCGGTATGTCATAAGTAATGCGCGCGCCAAAGGCATTCGGCGCCTGCGGGTCGATGCGCACTTTGTCGAACACCAGTAAACGGGTGCCGAGGTTGAAGCCTTCTGAAAGATCGTGTGTGACCATAAATACGGTCATCCGGGTTTCACTCCACAGTTGCAGCAGCAGCGCATGCATGTCTTTGCGGATGCCGGGGTCAAGTGCGCCAAAGGGTTCATCAAGCAGCAGCACGCGGGGCTGCATAATGAACGCCTGGGCGATGGCTAAACGCTGTTGCATGCCGCCGGAAAGCTGCGCCGGGTACTTATCCAGCGCGTGACTGAGGCCCACTTTTTCCAGCATCTCCGCTGCCCGTTCTCGCGCCGCGCGTTTTTTGGCACCGAACAGTCGCCCGAACAGCGGTGATTGCGGTAGCTCGAGCCCAATGGTGACGTTATCCAGCACGCTGAGGTGTGGGAAAACGGAATAGCGCTGAAACACGACGCCGCGACTGCTATCCGGCTCGGCGCTAAGCGGCTTGCCATCCAGGGTAATCGTTCCACGGCTTGGCGCTTCCTGGCCGAGCAGCAGGCGCAGAAAAGTCGATTTTCCACAGCCGGATGCCCCAACCATCGAGCAGAACTCGCCCGCGTTGACCTGCAGGTTCAGACGCTCCAGCACGACGTGGTCGCCATACTCCTGCCAGATATTGTTGATAGTGATAAAGCTCATGCCTTCCCTCCTTCCGCCCAGGGAAAACAGGTTTTATGTAACTGACGTAGCCCCAAATCCATCAGCCATGCCAGCAGCGTGATCCACAGGACGTAAGGGATAATCACGTCCATGGCCATATAGCGGCGCACGAGGAAAATGCGGTAGCCCAGCCCGGCAGTGGACGAAATCGCCTCGGCCGAAATCAGGAATAACCATGCCGATCCCAGCAGTAGACGCAGCGAGGTCAGCAGTCGGGATAACAACTGGGGCAACACCACGCGCAGGACCAGCGTCCAGCTGTTGGCGCCCAGCGTTTGGGCTTTAATCAGGATCTCCGGCGGGATTTCGCAGGCGCGATGCTCCAGATCGCGCGCCAGCATCGGGGTGATGCCGATAACAATCAGCATCACTTTCGACAGTTCATCCAACCCGAAAACGATAAACAACACCGGTAATATCGCCAGCGGCGGGATCATCGACAGCACCGTCATCAGCGGTGACAGCGACGCACGCCACAGCGGGAATACACCGGACGTTACGCCAATACACAGGCCTAGCAGCGAGGCAATCGCCAGCCCAACCAGCAGACGCGCCAGGCTGACCAGGGTATCGACCCAAAACAGATACTCACCGCTGCGTTTGTCTGGGGTAAACGCCATCCGCGATAACGCGTCCAGCATCTGCTGCAGACCCGGCAGTAGCTTGTCCTGCGGGTTCGCTTCCAGCCTGACTGCGGAGCCAAAAAAGTAGGCCGCAAGCAGCAGGAAGAAAGGCAGCATGACCAGTATCAGCCGCAGACCAGAAGTGGGATGACGATTAATTTGTCGCATGGAAATTCCGTCCGTTATCACAGCGTGCCGGCAGCGGCCATTTTCACGAAGCTGTCGTCAAAGCGCAGTTTGACGTTACGGGCATCGCCCTGGGTTACGTTGCCCGGGAAGCTCATGCCGATAAAATCAGCGCTCTGCGCACCATCACCCAGTAGCCCTTTATCGAAGGAGAACGCGGCCACGCGTTGCATGGTTTTCGCCAGTTCAGAAGCGCTGATAAAGGCAATATTGTCCTGCGGGGTATAGAATAGATGAGTGGTTTTGAGCTGTGCCTGGTACCCGGCCAGATCGGTACCGGAGGCGGCGGCCATCGCACTCAGCGCGTCAGCATTCTGGGCTTTCATCAGCCCCATCATCTCGTACCATGCACCGGTCAACGCTTTGCCGAGCGCGGGGTTGTCTTTCAAGGTTTCGCTGTTAACCACCATCATGTCGATAAGCTCGCCCGGCACCTGCGAAGAGCTAAACACTTCGGTGGTTTTTGGGGTGCCTTTGATGACGGAAAGCTGAGGGTTCCAGGCCACTGCGGCCTGTACGCTGGAGGTGCCGAACGCCGAGACAATATCTGCATCCGACGTGTTCACCACGGTGACGTCTTTCTCCGCCAGCCCGGCTTTTTCCAGGCCACGGACCAGCAAATAGTGAGAAACGGAGAGTTCTGGCAGGTAGACCTTCATCCCTTTCAGGTCATTGAGGGTTTTGCCCTCGCCTTTCATCACTACGCCGTCATTGCCTTCCGAGTAGCTACCGAGGATCAGCGCGGTGGAATCCACCCCACCCGCAGCGGGAATGGTGAGCGCATCCATGTTGGTCATGGTGCAGCCGTCGAACTGACCTGCGGTGTACTGGTTGATGGATTCGATGTAGTCGTTGAGCTGGACAACGTTGATTTTGATGCCGTACTTGTTGGCCCATTTATCGATGATTTTGCTACTGCTGATGGTGCCCCACGGCATCCACCCGGCGTAAATGGTCCAGCAGACGTTGAACTCTTTTTTCACTGCAGCAAAGGTGGGGAGACTGACCAGCATTGCCAGCGACAGTACAAGAGAGCGGAGTAATGGCGTTTTTTTCATGCTTGACCTCTGAGTGGCACAAAATTAGGGGGCAGCGCGACACCAACTGGTGCTGCTGTCTCCCGGGCTTTTGTCCCGCCGTGTAACCTCTCAGAGGTCGCCAGCTCTTGGACCAGTCGTTCACCGAAGTGAACCGGAACCCTAGCCAGCTATTGGTCAAATTGTGTGTGCTGCCCTTTCATATTTATCTAAGCAAAGGGTATGCCAGGTTTTAATTATCTTGTTTTTCAAGTGATTAGTGATTTCCAGCAGTGCCGATTCACTATTTTGGGGAGGGTTTGTGGGGCGGGTGCACTGCGGTGGTGCCGGGAGGATGTTATACAGAGCAACAATGGTCCCCCGGCACGCGAACAAACGGATAGCACCCGTCAATAATCGCCTAACACGCAGGCATTCCCCTCTACCTTCAGCACTACGGCCATATTCACCTGCCATCTTTGCTGGCTGACCGTTTTCACGTGCAACACGTCAGGCCACGTCGGACAGGCGAGCGTTAGCGTTGAAAAGTAGCCGGTGAAATCCACATCGACGATGGTCACGGCGTGAGCCGGATCGTTGTCGGGCATATACGGCGCGATGGCGACCTGTTCAGGACGTAGCATAATGCGTTTTTCACCGCGCGTGAGTGGGTTATCCACCGGGATTGCGCCTAGCACGGAGTGTGCCACCCCGCCACTGACCTGTGCCGGGAAAATCAGCGCATCACCAAGAAACAGCGCCGTGGCTTCATCCACCGGTTGCGAATAGACCGTCATCGGCGACCCAACCTGGGCGAAACGTCCCTTGCGAATCACCGCAATCTGGCTGGCAAACGAGAGCGCCTCCTGCTGGTCGTGGGTGACCAGAATCGACGCCACCCCGGCCTCATCCAGCAGGTCCGCCGTGGCTTTGCGCGTTGCCGCACGTAGCCCGGTATCCAGCGCAGAGAATGGCTCATCCAGCAACATCAATACCGGTTCCTGCGCCAGGGCGCGCGCCAATGCGACACGCTGCTGTTGCCCACCGGAGATCTCATGCGGCCAGTGACTGGTCAGTTCATGGCTGAGGGAGACCAGATCCATCAACTCTGCTACCCGACGTTGATTTTCCTTTTTTGAGCCCTTCAGGCCGTAAGCAATGTTATCGGCCACTTTCATATGCGGGAACAGGCCGCCTTCCTGAGGGACAAAGCCGATGCCGCGCTGATGCGCAGGCACAAAGGTGTTGGCATCAAACAACGTTTTGCCATTCAGGACAATCTGCCCGCTGTCCGGCGATTCAAAACCGGCCAAAATGCGCAGTAAGGTCGTTTTGCCTGAACCGGAAGGACCGACAATCACCGTGCGCGAGGACGGCATCACCGTCAGACTCAGGTCTTCCAGTACCGGCATCTGGCCAAATTTTTTGGAAATATTCGTTAATTCAATCATCTTACAGACCCGCTAGTTTTTGCGACTGTACGTAAAGGAGTCCGGTCAGCGGCAGCGAAATCAGCACCATCAATAGCGCATAAGGCGCTGCGGCAACATAATCGATTTCGCTGGTCAGCGCCCAGAATCCGGTGGAGAGCGTTCTCGTTCCCAACGGTGAAAGCAGCAGCGTCGCTGTGAGTTCGTTGGTGATGCCGAGGAACACTAACGCGCCACCGGCTGCAACGCCCGGCGCGGCCAGACGCATGGTGATCCCCCAGATGGCGCTGGCCTGGGTTTTCCCTAAACTACGGGCAACGTTTTCCAACTCCAGCGGTGCCTGCGCAATACCGGCGCGCAGATTCACCAGCCCACGCGGCATAAACATCAGCAGATAGGCCAGAAACAGCGTGAACTCGGTTTGATAGAGCGGACGCAGATAATGGATGGTCACGGTGACCAACGATAGCGCAACCACAATCCCCGGCAGCGAACTGGTGAAGTAGTTGCACGCTTCAAGCGCGCGGAACAGCGGGCGCGGGTAGCGCACCGTCAGCCAGGTCACCGGTATCCCCGCCAGCATAATCAGCAACGCACCGCCGGAGGCCAGCACGAGGGTCTGGCGCAACGACAGCCAGAGGTCGGCTTGAGCCCAGTTTTCGATGCCGCCCAGCCACAACCAGCGACAGAGCACCGCCAGTGGTACCACCAGTGCCAGCATCAACACCGCCAGTGAGAAAAGCTGACCTACGACGCTCAGCGATAAATTCAGTTGCAGGCGATGCTGCTCGCGCGGTGCACCTGACCCCACACGGGCGTAGCGCGCCTTGCCACGCGTTGCCCCCTCAAGCGTCAGGAACACCAGGCAGCAAAGTGCCAGCACGCCCGCCAGCATATTGGCCGCCGGGCCGCTAAAGGTCGACTGGAACTGATCGTAAATGGCGGTGGTAAAGGTATCAAAGCGAATCATCGCATATAACCCATACTCCGCCAGCAGATGCAGAGTCACCAACAAGGCACCGCCCCAGATAGCCAGTTTCAGTTGAGGCAGAACAATACGGAAAAAGACCGCCCAGGGTGGCGTGCCTAACGATGCGGCAACGTCTTCCAGCGTCGGATCCAGGCGTCGCAGCACTGCAGAGACAGGGAGATAAATAAAGGGATAGTAGGCCAGCACCGAGAGAAAAACGCCGGCGCCCAGACCGTGAAGGGATGGCACCGCACTAACCCAGGCATAGCTCTGCACGAAGGCTGGGATGGCCAGCGGTACGACGGCCAGAATCGACCAGATGCGGCGCCCGGCCAGGGAGGTTCGCTCGGTAAGCCAGGCGAGCATCCCTCCCACCAGTACACAGAGCGGAACTGAAATAATCACCAACAGCAGCGTGTTGCTGAGCAGTTCAGCAACACGCGGGCGGAAGATGAGTGCCTTGACCGTTTCCCACCCGGTATCAAAACCAATCACAACCACAAAGGCCGGGGGGATCAGCGATAACAGCGCGAACAGTATCGCCAGCAAAATCATCGTCAACGCCGGGCGGCGTTGCACCCCACTGCGCCGGAGATCCGGCGCGTGGGTAATATTAACCACTGACATCAGGCACTCACCACTACATCAATTAAAGAAGACCGGCTTGCGTCATCAAATCAATGACTTTTTTGTTGTTGAGCGTGGAAGCTTCAACTTTTGGCGCATCCAGATCCTTCAGCGGAACCAGTTTCGGGTTGGACGCCGTATTCACGCCCACGGCGTATTCAAACGCATCGTTGGTGCGCAGGCTGTCCTGACCCGCTTTGCCGGTGATGTACTTAACAAAGGCCTGAGCCTGCTGCTGATGCTTGCTGGAAGCCAGTACGCCGCCACCGGAAATGCTGACGAAAGCGCCTGGATCCTGGTGTTTGAAGTAGTGCAGCTGGGTGTTTTTGCTGTTTTCACCGGTTTTCGCCTGGTCAACAAAACGGTAGTAATGATAAATCACCCCGCCATCAATTTGGCCAGCGTTCACCGCTTTCAGCACCGTGCTGTTGCCTTTATAGGCCACAAAGTTGGTTTTCATCCCTTTCAGCCATTCCAGCGTTGCTTGCTCGCCTTTCAGCGCCAGCACTGCACTCACGATAGCCTGGAAATCGGCACCGGATGGAGACGCGGCCCAGCGCCCTTTCCACTCAGGTTTCGCCAGATCCATTAACGATTTTGGCAGCTGGGATTCGTTCAGCTTAGCGGGGTTGTAGACGAACACAGTGCTACGCGCCGCGATACCAATCCAGCGTCCGTGTTCTGGACGGTAAGCCGGAGCAACCTGGTCCAGCGTGACTTTGTCCAGCGGCGCAAACAGCTTCGCGTTATCGACCAGCACCATTGCTGGGGAGTTTTCGGTCAGGAAAACGTCAGCAGGAGATGAACTGCCCTCCTGAACCAGCGCGTTGCCCAATTCGCTGTCGCCGCCGTTACGCAGCGTCACTTTGATACCGGTCTCTTTGGTGAAACCGTCAACCCAGGATTTCACCAGATTTTCATGCTGCGCGTTATAAACCACAAGACCATTGTCCGCCGCGCTGGCGAACGGTGTTAACAATACAGATGAGGTCAGCACCGCAATGGAGCAGAGGGATGAGAAACCAAACTTCATACGTTAATCCTTTATAGAAATGAGTACATAACACCTGAATGCATAGCGAGTGGATTAAAGCACATCAATATGAAGATGGTAATGATAATGATTTCAATTATCACATAACGGTATGAAATAGGGAGAATGATAAGAATGCTGCAATAAAAATCCTGAATTGCAACCTTGAGGGTCGATAAGGTTAAGAAATCCTTAAGAAAATATTTAATTACGTAATACCGTTCCCTTGTCGAAAGGCTGAACTCAATTATGCCTTTTCATTTTTATTGCCATCAGGAGGAACCGCTGGAGCCGAGTACCAGTTCTCTTTTGCAACAGTGACGGAACCCTCAGGCTGCATGACAAAATTCGGCGACATGATTTGCACGTTGAACTCGTTAAACACATCCTGAATATGGCTATAAAGTTCGTTGCGTGCTGCCGCTAATGATTGGCCGGGTATCAGGCGTACCTGTAATTCATAGGCGATATACCAGTCCATCAAACTAAGCTGGCGTACCAGCGGAGGTTGATCCTGGTCGATTCCCAGTGCTCGCCTGGCGGCAAGCTCTAGCAGAGCATGAACCTGCCGCCAGGGCGTGTCATAACCGATAGTCACGCTAACCGTCAGATTGATGCCTCCGCCGTTATTCTGGGCGCTCAGGTTGGTAATTTTGCCACTCACCACTACTGCATTCGGCACCGTGACCACATAATTTTCGCGGGTAATTATCTTGGTGGCCAGCATGCCAATTTCACTCACCAGCCCTTCGTTATCGGCCACGCGAATCACATCCCCTTTCCGTAACGCGCGGGAATAAATCAGCACAAGGCCACTCATCGCGTGGTTCATCACCCCAGCAGAACCCAAGGTCAGCATCAGACCAAAAAAGACGCTGATGCCTTTAAACGCTAATGAATTGGCTCCTGGCAGGAAGGGATATGCCGCGGAGAGCGCAAAAAGCCAAACCACCACAGAGATGAGTTTACGGGTTGCACCAACCGTTTCCGGATGAATACCCGGTAGCTGTAAACGCCCTTCCGCCACCTGGTTAAGGACGACTTTAAGCAATTTCAAAATGAACGCGGTGAGAAGGAAAATAATCAGTACTATCATCAGCCCTGGCAAGGCAGAAACTATTGAGAACGCAATCTCCTGGAGGGCACGCACGGACCAATCCCCCAGGGAGGCACCCCAGACGCGAGTCCAGGGAAACAGGCTGAATGCCCAGCTCAACCAAACATAGAACGCCATGATTCCCATCAAAATGGTCAATAGCGCATAAAGTCGCGTTTCGATAGCGCCAATAAAGCGTCGCCAGCTCTGGGGGATCCAGCTTCTGTTCTCCCGAATCCGGCGGCGATACAGGCGTTTTAACCAGCGCCATGACCGATAAGATCCATACCAAAATGCGACCAGGGCAAGCAAACCAGCCGTAGATTTCACCGCAGAAAGCGCCAGCCATCGACTATTATACTGGTCACGTAATGCCGTTCTCTGTGCCTCCATGCGTGCCAGAACTCGATTCGCAGCCTCATCAAGCGTGAGATCGTCCCCCTCATCAAGATCGCCCTGGGTCAATAGCATCACTGGTTTGCCGTTCATCACAATGAGTTTGCCGGGTTGGTTATAACGCGTGACTGGCACAAGTTTAAGCGGCTCCTGAACATCCTCCTGAGTGAAATTCCGCAGCGTATTTCTAATGCGCAAAACCCGTTCTTCCGGAGTCGTAAGGCCAAATTTAGCCTGTAGCATGACGATCGGCTGATGGAAAATATATACCGTACGAGCTCGCTCTTGTGGCGTAGGCTCTTGACGAGGTTCGGCGGCATACGAGATGAAACTGGTTATCGTGAATAGGCCCGCCAGAAAAACGATCAGAAATCGATT
Organism: Kluyvera sp. CHPC 1.2972; assembly: GCF_036759925.1. NCBI lineage: Bacteria > Pseudomonadati > Pseudomonadota > Gammaproteobacteria > Enterobacterales > Enterobacteriaceae > Kluyvera > Kluyvera sp. CHPC 1.2972. The sequence continues at coordinate 19,101 of NZ_JAPKIB010000012.1, forward strand.
CATCTCTATCCTCAACTCACGAAATTATTGTTATTTTTAACTAGTCCACTGACTATTTATCTTCAATATCTGAGCATAGACCAGCCTTTTACTTCTGCGATGGCCTGGCAGGATATATTCTTCACCAATGGTACAGAAATGCCCTCATCAACAAGTGGATGTAACTTACCTACCCCTGGAATGATAGTAGAATCTTATACACATTTTCATTCAGGCCGTGTTTATACCTCGTCATATGTATTACGTATAAAATAAGACAATCTCATTAATTAATCGTTTCAGCATCAATACACAAAAAATCCTTATCAATCTGCGTTAAGGAAGACTCGGCTTTCCCTTTCTTTTCCCCATGATTTTCAAGTACCTCCTTCTGGTTAGATAATAACACCTGGCTAACTCATTATTTATTATTAAACTTTTTCTCTTTAGATATCGTTATCAAATTGAATTAGTCTTTATTCCCGAAGATTTCCCTAAAATTGTACGCATTAGAATGCCGGACTTTTGGTTACCCATCGTAAACATTCAAACTGAAGCTATTAATTTTATTCAGAAAATAAATGGAATATTTTTTCCTGACTATACTCAATTTGCCATCCTAAAAACTGGAGTTTCCCCCATGCAAAAAAATGTCCCTTTTAGAAGGACGATGATTGCCAGCGTGCTAACGTTAGCCGCTGGCGCGGTGTCCACTGTTCATGCAGCACCCGCGACATCAAACGCAGCGGAAAATGCGCCAAAACAAGATTCATCAAAACCAAACATCGTTGTTATTTTTGGTGATGACATCGGCTACTGGAACCTGAGTACTTATAATCAGGGCACCATGGGCTATAAAACCCCAAATATCGACAGCATTGCTGCTGAAGGTGCCAAGTTTACTTCCTATTATGCTGAGCAAAGCTCAACCGCTGGTCGTTCTTCATTCATTACCGGGCAGATGCCGTTCCGTACCGGGATGAGTAAAGTCGGGATGCCGGGGGCGCCGCAGGGTCTGCAAAAAGAAGATCCGACCATTGCGAACATCCTTAAACAGCTGGGTTACGCGACCGGTCAGTTTGGTAAAAACCACCTCGGCGATCGTGATGAATTCCTGCCAACCGCGCACGGTTTCGATGAGTTCATGGGGAATCTCTACCACCTGAACGCGGAAGAAGAGCCGGAGAACCCGGACTATCCAAAAGATCCCGCTTTCCGCAAAGAGTTTGGCCCGCGCGGCGTGATTAAGAGCACTGCCGACGGCAAAATTGAAGACACCGGTCCATTAACCGTCGAGCGTATGAAAACCGTGGACGAAGAAACACTGGCGGCCAACAACGACTTCATGGAGCGTCAGGTTAAAGCCGGTAAGCCGTTCTTTACCTGGTTCAACACCACCCGTATGCACAATAAAACCCACCTGAAGGATGGGAGCATTGGCGCAACGGGCCTGGGGACCTACGCTGACGGCATGGTGGAACACGACAAGATGATTGGCGAAGTGCTGCAGAAGATTAAAGATCTCGGCATCGAAGACAATACCATCCTCGTTTATACCACCGATAACGGCCCAATGACGGCGACCTGGCCAGACGCCGGCGAAACGCCGTTCCGCGGAGAGAAGAATACCGGCTGGGAAGGCGGTTTCCGTGTACCAGCGATGATTCGTTGGCCGGGCCACGTCAAGCCAGGCACCATCGTTGACGGCATTTTCGGCAGTAACGATTGGTTCCCTACCCTTGTTGCCGCTGCGGGCGACAGCAACATCAAATCAGAACTACTGAAAGGCTATAAAACACCATCCATTACCTACAAGGTTCACCTGGACGGCTACAACCAGCTCGACTACCTCCAGGGCAAAGGCCCGAATCAGCGTAAAGAGTTCTTCTACTGGAGCGATGACGGCGACCTGCTGGCAATGCGCTACGACCGTTGGAAAGTTCACTTTATGATTCAGGAGCATACCGGTCTGGATCTGTGGAAATATCCATTCACCAAGCTGCGTACGCCGCTGATCTTCGACCTCGAAGCCGATCCGCTGGAAAAAGGCAGCGATGGTATGGGCTACAACTCCTGGTTCTACGACCGTCTGTTCCTGATGGGCGGCGCGCAGAAATACGCGAAAGAGATGCTGGAAACCTTCAAAGAGTTCCCACCGCGTCAGAAACCGGGTTCATTCACCATTTCCGATGCTTCGGCAATGCTGGAACAAGGCTCTAATATCAATAAATAACCCAAGCCTCCGGGCAGGCAGTTTCGACAGCCTGCCCGTTTTTTGAAGAGTAGTGACGTTTTCTTGTTAGGGGTCTGCTATATGAAGTACAGCACCACACTACCGGTTAAAGCGCTTCCGTCGGCGGAAAAATATGACGGCAAAGGACCAGAATACAAGCGCCGCTTTCATGTGATGGCCAAGCCTACCGGTTCGACCTGTAATCTTGACTGTTCCTACTGTTTTTATCTGCATAAAGAAGAGCTACTGCATCAGGACAGGCATACCGGCATGAGCGACGAGGTGCTGGAGAATTTTATTCGCCAGTATATTGACGGTCAGGACGGCGACCAGGTGGTCTTTTCCTGGCAAGGCGGCGAGCCCACGCTGATGGGGCTGGAGTTTTTCCAGAAGATCGTCAAATTTCAGAAGCAGTATCAAAAGCCCGGCCAGCGCGTCGAGAACGACTTACAAACTAATGGCGTGTTGCTGAACGACAAATGGGCTGAATTTCTCAAAGAACATCAATTTCTGGTGGGCCTCTCCATTGATGGCCCACGCGAACTGCATGACCGCTATCGCGTTACCCGTAGCGGCAAACCGACATTCGACAAAGTGATGGCGGGCGTTGAGGCCCTGAAACGTCACGGCGTCCCGTTTAACGCGCTGGTCACGGTAAACCGCACCAACGCCCGCTTTCCGTTAGAAGTGTACCGCTTCGTCACTCGCGAACTGGGTGCGACCTACGTGCAGTTTAACCCCTGCGTCGAACCGGTCGATTTTAAGCAAACCGCGCCGCAGTTCTGGCAGGACGACGTCATTCCGGTCACCGGTAGCCGTCGCGCACGTCCCGGCGATCTCGACTCTATCGTCACCGACTGGTCGGTTGATCCTGAAGACTGGGGCAAGTTTCTGATTGCCGTGTTTGAAGAGTGGGTCAATAACGATCTGGGCCGCGTACAGGTCAATCTGTTTGAAACGGCGGTCGCCCAGACCATGGGGATGCCGGCGCAGATTTGTACCCATTCTGAATTCTGCGGCAAAGGGCTGGCGATTGAGAAAAATGGCGACATTTTTTCCTGCGATCACTATGTCTATCCGGAATACCAGATTGGCAATATTGAACACGCCCAACTGTCGCATCTGGCCTTCTCCGAACGGCAGAAAGCCTTCGGCATGGGCAAACGCGACACGCTGCCTAGCTACTGCAAAACCTGCCCTTATCTGAAGCTGTGCTGGGGGGAATGCCCAAAAAACCGCATTGTACGCGCACCGGACGGCGAGCTGGGGCTGAACTATCTTTGCCCGGGCATCAAAGCCTTTTTCAACTATGCCGAGCCGATTCTGGTGGGTATAACAACCTTAATCAAACGTGATTTTGCAGGGCTACGCCGATGATAAATCGTGAAAAGTTATTGCAGCTTGAACAACGGATGAACGAACAGGTTATTGGTCAGGAAGAGCTGGTACGCATGTTGATAATCGCCCTGCTCTGCGACGGTCACGTCCTGCTGGAAGGGTTGCCGGGGCTGGCAAAAACCCGTGCCGTGCGCGAACTTGCGCGCCACGTTGAGGGGGATTATCGTCGAATTCAGTTCACACCGGATCTTCTGCCTTCTGACATCACCGGCAGCGAGATTTATCAGCAAAACGCCACCCGCGAAGAAGACCAGTTTCGCTTTCGCCCCGGCCCGGTGTTCGGCAATATCATCCTTGCCGATGAAATCAACCGTGCCTCGGCCCGCGTGCAGTCCGCACTGCTGGAAGCGATGGAAGAGCGTCACGTCACCGTGGCGGGCAACAGTTGGCCTCTGCCCGGCGTCTTTATGGTCCTCGCCACGCAAAACCCGGTGGACCAGGAAGGGACCTGGCCACTGCCGGAAGCCCAACTGGACCGTTTTTTGATGAAGGTGCTGGTGCACTATCCGTCAAAAGAAAACGAACAGAAAGTGATGCAGCTGGTACGCGCCGAGCAGCAGAAAAAGTATCAACAGCTGACGAGCGCCGCATCTTCAGCACCTGAGCAGCCCGATCCGCTGATGCTGAGCCAGCAGGAGATCGCCGAATGCTGGCAGGCTATCTCCGCCGTACATGTCTCCTCTACGGTCGAAAACTATATCGTCAACCTGGTGGATTTAAGCCGCCATCCACAGTCGGTGAGCGATACGCTGGCCGGTTATCTGTCGTTTGGTATTAGTCCTCGTGGCACGCTGGCGCTGGAGCGCTGCGGCCGGGCACAGGCCTGGCTGGAAGGCCGTGACGCGGTACTGCCAGAAGACATTAAAAAGATAGCCCCGGCCGTGTTGCGCCACCGCCTGATGCTCAGCTACCAGGCCAGCGCCGACAACTGTACGCCGGACGATGCCGTGCGGATGCTGCTTGACGCCGTGGTGGCATAATGAGCAGCGCCGTTCGCATTGACCGCGATACGTTGCTGAAGCTCGCCGCAGATGCGCGAGCCATCGCCAATCCGCCAGGGCAGATCCCGCCGGGCGCGCTCGGCGGCGAGCGCACGTCTCGCCAGCAGGGTCGCGGACTGAACTTTGACAGCCTGCGTCGCTATCAGCCCGGCGACGACGTCCGGCTGATAGACTGGCAGGCCACTGCCCGCATGCGCACCCCATGGATCCGCCTGTATAACGAAGAAAAAGAGCGCCCCGTGTTTTTGCTGGTCGATCAGCGGCGGGATATGTTCTTTTCGACGCGGGTACAGACAAAATCCGTCGCAGCGGCAAAAACCGCCGGGCTGCTGGCCTGGCGTAGCTGGCACGATGGCGATCGTTTAGGCGGCATCGTCTTTGGCGACCGGGACTTTTCCCTGCGCAAATGCCGTGCGCCAAATGCGACGCTGCCCGCGTTTCTCGACGATGTCATGCAGTACAACCACGCCGTGGCGGACAACTATCCGCATGAAGTCCCCCATTCACTTTCGCTGGCGGACATCCTGCGCCACAGCCTGCCGTTGATTCCCACCGGCTGCTGGGTGGCGTTAATCAGCGACTTTCACGATCTGGATAACGAGTGCGATGCATTGCTGGCAGCGCTGCGCCGTCGGGGGGAAGTGAGCGCGTTCGTGATGCTCGACGATCTGCATTTACGCCTGCCTGCGCACGGGCGACTGGCCGCCCGCTATGAAGTGCAAGAGGCGGCATTTTCGCTCTCGCCCGCGCTACAGGACGGCATCAAACAGAGCATCACCGCACGACTTTCGGCACAGGCGTCGCGCCTCACGCGGCTTGGCGTCCAGGTGAAGCAGATTGTCGTCGCCGGGGATCTGCTCCGACAGCTACAAAAAGGGGTTTAGATGCTGGAGAAAGGATTTACGGTACCCGAACTGGCGGAACCGGTTCTCCCCGATTCACCGTCATGGTTTCCCCTGCCGCCGGGATGGTTTGCCCTGGGCTACGTTATCCTGGTCGTGTTGCTGATTTTCCTCATCATTCGCCTCGCCAGATGGCGGCGTAACCTGTGGCGTCGTCAGGCCCTGACGGCTCTTACTCAGCCGCAAACGGTAGACAGCTGGCTGCTCCTGATGAAACGTATTTTGCTGGTGCATCAGCCGCGGGAACAGGTAAGCGGCGCGGTTGACCCCGCCCAGTGGTTGCAGAACGTCCCGCTGGATGAAGCGCTACGCCAGCACCTTTGCGAACGCTACTGTCAGCCCGACAACCAACTAAGCGATGCCGATACCACGCGGCTGCGTATACAGCTTCGCGCCTGGCTTGAAGGATTACCCCATGTCTGAATACCTCTCACGTCTGGCGTTCGCCTGGCCGTGGGCCTGGTTACTGCTCATCCTACCGCTGGCCGGCCGCTTTGTGATGGCCAAAGAGCGCTCGTTGAAAGAGTATGTCCGGGTGCCTTTTTTACCTGGGTTGATTAATGAACTCCAGCTCAACAGCCAGCCTGCCCGCGGCGGAAAGCTATCCACTGGGCTGTTCTGGCTGGTCTGGGCACTGCTGGTCTGCGCCCTCGCCCGTCCGGAGTTACTCACTCCGCCGCAGCATATTGAAAAACCGATGCGCAACATCATGCTGATTCTGGACGTTTCCGGCTCAATGGAGAAAAACGACGTTGCGGGCGGTATTACCCGGCTACAGGCGGTGCAGGAATCGGTTAAAAAATTCGTGGCGGCTCGCAAATCCGATCGCATCGGGCTGGTTATCTTTGCCAACAGCGCCTGGCCCTTCGCCCCGGTCAGCGAAGACAAACAGGCGCTGGAAAACCGTATCAACCAGCTTGCGCCGGGCATGGCAGGGCAACAAACGGCGATTGGCGACGCGCTGGGCGTGACGGTGAAGTTGCTGGATTCCAGCGGAAACAATGACGCCAGCAAACTCGCTATTCTTCTGACCGACGGTAACGATACCGCCTCACTGCTGACCCCGCGCCTCGCCGCGCAGCTGGCGGCTAGTCACCACGTACAGGTCCACACCATCGCATTTGGCGACGTGAACAGTGGCGGCGATGACAAAGTGGATTTAGGTCTTTTACAGGATATCGCCCACACCACCGGTGGGCGCGCGTGGACGGCTCAGAACAGCGGGGCATCGCTGGATGCGGTCTGGCAAGAGATTGACGCCATAACGCCTGTGCAGGTGAAAAGCATCGGCTGGTCATGGCGTATACCGCTGTTTGCCTGGCCGCTGGCCGCTGCGCTGATTTTACTGCTGACCTTCAATTTGTATCGCGCGTTCAGGGAGAGAATGACATGAGTGATTTCCACTTTTTATACCCCTGGCGTTTACTGCTGCTGCTCCCCGCCATCGCACTGTGGTGGTTACCCTCTGCCGGGCGTAGCGCCTGGTCGCGCATGATGGATAAGCCGCTGGCGAAAGCACTGATCGTCGGACAACAGCGAAAACTCAGCCGGGCGCTCCCGTGGCTGACAATGCTTGGCGTTATCGCGCTGGCAGGCCCAAGCTGGCAGCGTCAGCTTCCCGCCGCCCTGACGCCGGAAAGCAACGTGATGGTCATTTTGCAACAGGATACCGCGATGTTTGCCAGCGACCTGCCTCCCAGCCGACATCAGCGGATGCAGACCAAAATCATGTCGCTGATGGAGCGCATTCCGGGTACCCGTTTTGGCCTGGTGGTCTATAACGCAGGGGCCTGGCTGACGACCCCGCTCACCGTCGACACGGCGTTTTACTCGCTGTTCCTGCATGCACAAACGCCTGCATTATTACCCTCTGGCGAAGGTTCGGGATTAAAGAATGCGGTCTCGCTGGCGCTGCACAATATGCCCGCCGCACCGCGCAGCATTATCCTGGTCGCCGATAATCTAAGCCCGGAGGATGCAAAGTGGCTGAGTGAACAGAACACGCCGCTGCAAATCTGGGTGCCAGGAACCGCTCAGGGTGGCGCGCTGCCCGAGAAATACGCCGCCAGCGGCACCGATACACGACTGAATGTTTCGCGCTTTGAACAGGTGCGTGACGACGGCATCCCGGTCACACTGGTGACCACCAATGACGACGACCTGCCCGTGGTACAGAGCCACATCCAGCAAAGCGTCACCGCGCAGAACAATGCGCGCAGCGATTTACACTGGCGTAACGATGGCTGGATGCTGGCGATCCCGATACTTGCTTTGCTGTTATTCTTGCGACGCCAGCTCTTCTGCTGGGTCTTAGTCGCGCCGATGTTGTTCTGGCAGCCTTCCGGGCACGCCGCGTGGCTGGATGCCTGGATAAGTCCGGATGTACAAGGGCAGCGCGCGTTTGCCGCCGGGGATTACACCCGTGCGGCCCAGCATTATAGCGATCCGCTTCGGCAGGGCATTGCATGGTATCGGGCGGGCAATTATCCCGCCGCCACCGCCGCGTTCCGTCAGGCCCAACAAACGCCGGAAACCCTGCTCTGGATCGGCAATAGCTACGCCCAGCAAAAACAGTGGCAACAGGCGCTGAACAGCTATGACCGGGCGTTAAGCTTACGCCCGGATTGGAAGCTGGCGCAGAGCAACCGCGCGAAAATCGCCGCGATCATCATGCAGTTGCGGCAAAAAGAGCGCGAGAATAAGTCTGCACAGAGTGAGGAAGAAGATTACAAACCGGATGAAATCAAACATGACCTGAAGCCCCACCAGGGGGCGGAGCAAAAGGATATTCAGCCTATTGCCGGAGGCAATCCGCAGGTGAATCAGTGGTATGAAAATCTGGCAGTTTCACCTTCCGGGCTGCTGGAAAGCCTCTACCGCACTCAGCCTGGAGAAGACCAATGAAGCTTATCTGGTTATTACTGCTGGCGGTGCTTCCCTGCCAGGCGGCAATGATGGTCACCCGCGAACTGATTGCCCCTGAGCAGGTTGTTCCGGGCCAGCCAGTGCGCGTAGCGGTGACGTTCTGGACTGATTCCTGGTTTAATCCGCCACCGCAATGGCCTAGCTTCCCTGTAGAAAATGGCGATATGTTGACCGGCACGTTGCCAAATCAACTGCTGACTCGTCACGAAAACGGCACCAGTTGGAGCGGCGTGCGCATGGAACGCCAGTTCACCGCTTGGGATCGGGGTAAGCTGGGTTTACCGGCTTTCGAAATGACATTAACCTCCTCAGGGCAAGCACCCGTGACGGTCAAACTGCCGGCGCTGGAGACACTGGTCAACTGGCCACAGGGTGTTGAACAGCCGGACCGTTTCCTGCCCGCAGCCAGCCTCTCACTCAGCCAGAAAGTGAATATTTACCGCAGTGGTGAAGATCAAACGCTGCGCGCCGGTGACGTTATCGAACGCGTGGTCACCGCCCGTGCTACCGATGTGATGCCCGCCCAGATCCCTCCGCTGCTTTACGCCATTAACGGCACACATACCCAGCGCCTGACGCCAGAAAACCGTCTCGTCACCTCGGGGCGCGGTGATATTGAAGGCGCAGAACGGGTGGAAACCCTCCGTTATTTGCCGGTTGTGGCAGGTGAAGTCACGCTGCCGCCGATTAAATTGCGCTGGTGGGATACCGCCCATCAGCAATGGCAAACCGCGGAACTGCCCGGCAGCAGGTATACCGTTGCCGCTTCGGGTACCGCTGGGGCGGAATCGGCGTTAAAAGGCAGCCGCAACGCCTTCACCTGGCTAAGCGCGCTACTGCTAGCGAGCGGACTCGGGTTACTCGTGCTGATGTTCATTTTCCGCCGCACTTTGCTGCGTAGCGCGCGTTATTTATCTCACCGCTGGCGCCGATTCTGGCAGCCTATTTCGCTTCCGGGACAAACCCCGGATAACAGGAGTTCACGATGAAGCGTACGTTGCTCACACTGACATTATGCGCCCTTTGCGGCACCGCAGCGGCGGAGCCACTCTCCGCATGGAACGACACGGCGGCCAAACGCGCCATCGAAGAGTGGGTACAAAACACCACGAATCCAGGCAGCCCAACGTTTATTCCCACCGATAAACGCTACGTCGTGTTTGATAATGACGGCACCCTGTGGCCGGAAGCGCCACTGACGTTTCAGATTAAGTTCGCACTGGATGAGGTCAAACGTCTGGCCCCGCAAAATCCAGGGTGGTCAAGCGACCCACTGGTGCAGGCCGTATTAAAAGACGACATCAAAACCATCTCAGCTTCCGGTGAAAAAGGGCTTATGCACCTGTTATCGCTCACGCACAGCGGCATGACGACGGATGACTTTAATCTGCGCGTCGCCAACTGGGTTTCATCGCATAAAGACGCGCGTTTCGGCTGCCAATACGACCAGATGGGCTACCAGCCGATGCGCCAACTGCTGGATTATCTGCGGGCAAACGGCTTTAAAACCTGGATTGTCTCCGGCGGTGGTATCGATTTTATGCGCGTACTGTCGCAAAAAATGTACGGTATTCCGCCTGAACAGGTGATCGGCTCATTCTCGCTCGGCGAATTCGTGTTATCCGGCGATGGGACAACAATCACCAAGACGATGTCAGGCGCCTTCAATGACGATGCGGCTAATAAGCCCGTAGCGATCCATCTTTTCATGGGCCAGCGCCCCGTGGGCGCATTTGGCAATAGCGATGGCGATCTCGCCATGTTGCAGTATACAGCCGCCAACCCGAACGCGAAAACCTTCGGCCTGCTGGTGCACCATACTGATGCCGCGCGTGAATACGCCTATGATAGCCACCCGCCCGCCAGCGGAAAACTGGTTGCAGGATTAACGCAGGCGAAAGCGCATGGCTGGACCGTGGTTGATATGAAGCAGGACTGGAAGACCGTGTTTGACCCAACACTGTGTATGACAAAACCCGGATAGTAGGATTTTTTAAGCTTGCACCTTAGCAAAAAAATCAGGGCTAAAGATTGCTGAATGTTGATTGCGTTCAAAAAGCCTGGTGAATAGATAGTATTATCAGGCTTGACCTGCTCCCGTATAAACCCCGGCGTCGCTGAGCTCGGCCGGGCTACGATGGTTGTCGGGCCTTAGATGCAAGGCCCGGTTGCGCATCCGTACATCATATACAACGGGAACAACGGGATTAATGGGATCAGCGCGATGGTGCCCAGAGTGGTAATCGATTGGGTCTTATCACTAATGGAGACCACAATCGGTTGTTCCAGCCGATAGGGGGCAGACAGGTCATCAGATACATCGGATAGAACCCAGAAGCCGCTGGCTTTAAACATCACCCCAAGATGGTCGTTATCAATCGGCGCCGCCTTATACTGATTAACCAGCACGGCTTGTTGCTCAGCATCCACTTTGCGCTTATCAATCACCACCAGGTACTCCGCCGTTAGCTCGTGGTTCTCAGCCACAAAGTTAACTCGTACGCCTGACGCCTGTTGATGAAAGCGATCGTAGAATGTTTTATAGCGCTGATACTCCTGCGGCATGCCCGCGCGCCCGAAACGATAGCTGTATTTTTTTGAACTGGCGATAATGCCTGTATCATCCGGTTTTATCGCCACAATGGTATCCGTTGGCGGCAAGTTTGGCGTATTGGCGCATCCCGCCAGCAGCAGAACGGCCAGCAGTGAGAGGTATTTCAGCATGTTAACCATCCCGGTTGATCATTTTTATCTCCCTGTTTACCACATCATCAACAGCTTGCCACCTCCCTGATTCTTATAGATACGGTTTTCTCCCGTCATTTTTTTGTCATTTCAGCGTCAGTACTTTGTGGGTCTCCGGCCACTACAGTAGCCATGACCCCATTGCTGAATCTGAGGATAGACCATGAAATTACGCCTTCTTACCGTTGTGAGTTCCCTGATGCTCGGCGCATTAAGCCCGCTCGCCGCGCAGGCGGATACGCCGCAGGAAGTGAAAAATATCGTGCTGGTGCACGGCCTGTTCGCCGACGGCTCCAGTTGGGGAAAAGTGATCCCATTGCTGCAGGCAAAAGGCCTGCACGTCACGGCAGTGCAGAACCCAACGACCTCTCTGGATAATGACGTGGCGGCGGTGAAACGCGCGTTGGCACAGCAAAATGGCCCGGTGATTCTGGTGGCGCACTCGTACGGCGGTATGGTGATAAGTCAGGCGGGCGATGAACCGCAAGTCAAAGGGCTGGTCTATATTGCCGCCAGAGCACCGGAGGCCGGTGAAGATTATCCGGCATTAACCAAACGATACCCTGCGGCGCCAGCATCGGCCGGCCTGAAATGGAGCGACGATGGCTATGGCGCACTGAGCGAATCGGCGTTTATTCATGATTTTGCCTGTGACCTGCCGGAACGCGAAGCCAAGGCCTATTACGCCGTGCAGCAACCAATCGGTAAAGCGATTACCCAGGCTAAAACTACCGTTGCCGCCTGGCAGCACAAGCCAACCTGGTATGCAGTATCCACGGAGGATCGCACTATCAACCCGGATCTGGAGCGCTTTATGGCGAAACGAATGCATGCGCAGACCATTGAGCTGAGATCCAGCCACGTCTCGCTACTCTCGCAGCCAGAAGCAGTGGCGAACCTGATAATGAAAGCGGCCCACGTGCCGGGATACTAAGGTTATACTGACTAAATTGGGGCGCTTTCCGCGCCCTTTTCTCTCCTTTTTACAGGACCCGCTGGGTGAAAATCCTCATTATTGAAGACGAAGCGAAAACCGCCGCCTACCTGATGAATGGCCTAAATGAAGCGGGTTATACCGTGGACTGGGCTGCCAACGGTATCGACGGGCTGCATCTCGCGCGGGAAGAACGCTATGACCTGATATTGCTGGATGTCATGCTGCCGGAAATGAACGGCTGGACGGTCATGGAACGTTTACGCGCTCATAGCCAGATTCCGGTGCTGTTTCTGAGCGCACGCGGGGCTCTGGAGGATCGCCTACGTGGGCTGGGCCTGGGCGCCGACGAATATCTGGTGAAGCCATTTTCCTTCGCCGAATTGCTGGCGCGAATCCGCATTATTTTACGCCGCGGCCAGCGTCAGCCAGACCCAGAAGCACGTCTCTCGCTGGCGGATTTGGTGGTGGATATCAAAAAATTTCGCTGCGAACGGGACGGCAAACTCATCACGCTCACCAACAAAGAGTTCAAGCTGCTGGTCTGCTTCCTGCAACATCCCGGCCAGGTACTCTCGCGCACATTTCTCGCCTCCCGCGTCTGGGATATGAATTTTGACAGCGACACTAACGTGGTGGACGTCGCGGTACGCCGGCTGCGGCAAAAAGTGGACGATCCCTTTAGCGAACGGTTGATTCATACCGTGCACGGCGTTGGATACCGCTGCGAGAAAGCCTCATGAGACGCACGTCCCTGACTTTTCGATTAGCCGTTCTGCTCGCCGCGTTCTCCTTTGCGGCCTTAACCGTGATGGGCAGCGCACTCTACTATGGGCTGCGCCAGCAGCTCACAATACGCGACGATGCGGCGCTGGTCGCTCGCGTCGACCAGATCAGCACGTTGCTACGGGATCTTGATGCCCGCCAGTTGATCCACGAAAAGCCGCATCTGTTTGCCAATATGCTGGGCAACACGGAGTCGTTGTTGATAATCCGCTACGTTGGCGGGCCGACGCTGCTGGAAGTCAATCCGATGCGGCGTACCATTCCGGCCGTTACCCCCGTTGCTGCCAATCAGCGGCTGACGCCTGCTGCGGTACATCATGCCAACAGCGCAGACGGTACACCGATGGTCTATATGGCAGCAATCAGCCCGTCGGCTAACGGTCAGCCACCGCTGGAAATTCTCTCAGCCAGAGTGCTGAGCGATCGCACCCATATTCTTGAGGTGTATCGTAACAACATCATGCTTTTTGCCATCGTGATAGCGGCTATTTCCGTCATATTAGCGATTATTTTCGCCCGCCTCGGGATGTTACCGTTGCGTCAACTTGCCGAACGTACCGCAAAAATCGGCACGCAAACGCTCTCTTCCCGGCTCGATAAACACAGCGTACCGACCGAACTGGATGCCCTGATCGATTCGGTGAATGCAATGCTCGAAAGACTCGAACGGGGCTTCCAGCAGCTTAAACAGGTCAGCGCGGATATGGCCCACGACCTGCGCACACCGATTAATACCCTGCTCGGCCAGACTGAAGTGGGCCTCGGCGCGGCTCGCGATAATCACTATTACCAGCAGCTGCTGGGGTCAAACTTCGAAGAGCTACAGCGCATGTCGCGGATGATCGACAATATGCTGTTCCTCGCCCAGGCGGAGCAGCCCGACCGGGCCATTCAACGGCACAAGATAAACGTCGCCGAAGAGATTCAGCGCCTGAGTGACTATTTTGAGGATCTGGCCGCCGATCGTGGCATCTCCTTCCACTCCCAGGCCAGCGGAACGGTGTATGCCGATACCCCGTTGCTGCGTCGCGTGCTGGCAAACCTGCTGTCTAACGCGGTGCGCTACGCCGAGCCGCAAAGCGTGATTACGATAGCGGTCGCCGCCGAAGCAGACGGCATGGCTTTCCGGGTGATAAACCGAGGGGAAACCATCTCGCGCGCTCATCAGGATAAACTGTTCGATCGTTTTTACCGGGCCGATCCTGCGCGCCGCGATTCGGCTCACTCCAGCGGATTGGGTCTCTCTATCGTGCGTTCGATAATGCAGTTGCATCAGGGGCGATGCTGGGTAGAAAGCGAAGATGGTGTCACCTGTTTCGGGATATGGTTCCCCGGTAAACATCTAACAATATGATTTTAAACTATTTCGTTCTTTTATCGTGCGCTACGTGAATTCTGATAATTTAGCAGTATCGTTATACGTCAGAATTTGCGTACAACCGCCTGAAAAAGTGAGTGAAATTTCAACCAGTAAACGTGAGCCATTGCCGGGGGTTCCGCTTTCTTGTAACCTTCCCCCCGCTCACTTTTTTTCACTCAATGTTTAACGGACCCCGCATGACAGCACATATTTCAAAAGATCCTTTGCACGGCGTCACTCTGGAGATGCAGGTCAATGCGCTGGTGGCGCGTTTTGGGTGGGAGCAATTGAGCAAGCTGATTAACATCAACTGTTTTAAGAATGAGCCGAGCGTAAAATCGAGCCTCAAGTTTCTGCGTCGTACGCCGTGGGCACGCGCGGAAGTAGAAGCCCTCTATCTCGACTCACTGTCGGGTGATGTGGATATCGCGCCGGAAGAACCGGCGTTCAACCCGTGGGGAACCGGTCGTTCTAAGGGTTAACTCGCACCAGCGGTTTGCCGCTGAACAGACGGTGACGAAGCTGATCCAGTAGCTCTGGCAGCTTATCGAACCCGGTTGCCACCGTCTCTTCCGCTATCAGGCGCCCCCCGGCAAGATCGGCCATTATCTTCTCACCGGCAGCGGTGAGCTGCTGCCAGGCTTCATTGTCGCCATACCAGTGCAGCGCGCCGAGCGCCACTTCATGCATCGACAGCGTTCTGCCGAACGGCGCACAAGGCCACTCGCTTAACCGGCCCTGAATCGCAATAATATGACCGTTGGCCTTCAGCGCTGGCGTCAGGCGAGCGGCGTGATCTTCATTCACACTGTCAATCACCGCATAGAACGACGCGGCATCTATCTCCAGCCACGATTGCCCTGCTGCTAATGGCCCAGCAATACAGCGCTGTGCTCCCATTGCCTGCAAACGCTGCCAGTGACGTTGGTTGCACATCGCGGTGATCGCAAATCCTCTCGCCGCCGCAAACTGAACAAGATAATGCCCCACCGCGCCGCCGGCACCGCTAATCAGCAGCGGTGCATTGTGGATGACGGGCAGCTTTTCGATAGCCAGCCAGGCGGTCAGCGCCGGGCATGGGATACTGGCCGCAGTGTCAAAACTCACCGCATCCGGAATACGCATCAGTGCGCGGGCGGCAACCGGAGTGTGTTCGGCATAGCTACCGGGTTTCGCCAGGCTCTGGTGATACGCCACACGTTGGCCGAGCCAGCTGCTATCCACGCCTTCCCCCAGTGCCACCACGGTTCCTGCGCCGTCAACGCCGGGGACGTGGTTCTTCTCCCAGTCAATTAATCCTGGCCCCAGCACTTTCCAGTCAACCGGGTTTAGCCCGATAACGGCATTTCGTACCAGCACTTCGCCTGCGGCCAGTGGCGGAACGGCGATACTTTTCAGCTCAAGGGCATCCGGTTCGGCGCTGCCTTGCCAGGTCCAGGCAAGATGTGAATGTTCAGACATAGGGCTTCCTTACTTTTTTCAGGATGAATATCCATCAACGATAAGAAATTCGTAGAAATAAGGCAAATGACATATTGGGATGATCGTTATCATTTCGTGTGATATCAGCGGCGCTAACTGATTGACTTCGCCCTAAATAGTACGAAAATGTTCTCACTCGATTTAACCCGAATAACGGCACCTATGACTCTCAGTTCTTTTAATTTTTTCCGCATGTCGAAAACGAAAAAAGTCGCCGCGCTGGTTGCTGCTGCGCTTTTTCTGGTCAGCTGTGACTCAAAGACTCCCGTTAAGTCGCCCTCTAACGTCAATACGGGCAAAACCCAGCAGAGTAATGAACCGATGCGCGGCGTCTGGCTCACTACGGTATCTCGCCTTGACTGGCCACCGATTAGCTCTATCAATGCCAGCAGCAGTATGCAGCGCGTTATTCAGCAGCAGGCCGCGCTGCGCGACAAGCTCGATAAGCTGAAAAGTATTGGCATTAATACCGTTTTCTTCCAGGTTAAGCCTGATGGTACGGCACTCTGGCAGTCCAACATTTTGCCGTGGTCTGAAACACTAACCGGCACTATCGGCCAGTATCCAGGCTACGACCCACTGCAGTTTATGCTGGATGAAGCGCACAAGCGCGGCATGAAGGTGCACGCATGGTTCAACCCGTATCGCGTTTCCACCAATATCAAACCGTCCACCGTGACGGCATTAAATAATACGCTGTCGATGACGCCGCCGAGCGTTTACGTGCTGCATCGTGACTGGATCCGTACCGCGAGCGACCGCTTCGTGCTTGACCCAGGGATTCCAGAAGTCCGCGACTGGATCACCAGCATCGTAGCTGAAGTGGTCTCCCGCTATCCGGTCGATGGCGTGCAGTTTGATGACTATTTCTATACCGAAACCCCCGCTTCGGCGCTAAACGACAACGCGACCTACCGTCAGTACGGCCAGGGCTTTGCGTCGAAAGCCGACTGGCGTCGCAACAATACGCAGCAGCTGATTGCCCAGGTTTCTCACACCATTAAACAGCTCAATCCAAACGTCGAGTTTGGCGTGAGCCCGGCAGGAGTCTGGCGTAACCGTTCGCACGATCCGGCCGGTTCCGATACGCGCGGCGCGGCGGCGTACGATGAATCTTATGCCGATACCCGCCAGTGGGTGCAGCAGGGTCTGCTCGACTATATTGCCCCGCAGCTTTACTGGCCGTTTGCCCGCGATGCGGCGCGCTATGATGTGCTGGCAAAATGGTGGGCTGATGTGGTGAAACCGACCAATACCCGCCTTTACATCGGCATCGCGCTGTATAAAGTAGGCGAACCGTCGAAGAATGAGCCGGACTGGACGGTTCAGGGCGGCGTGCCGGAGCTGAAAAAACAGATTGATATGAACGAGTCCGCGACGAATATCAATGGCACCATCTTGTTCCGCGAAGGCTACCTCGAACAGCCGCAAACGCAGCAGGCGGTTGATTATTTAAAAAGTCGCTGGGGTAATTAAACATCGGCAGGAACCGGCAATAACTTGCCGGTTCCTTTAATATTAATGGTAATAAGTTAAGATGGCGTTAATGGGTGTTATTAACCATCTTGTAGTTTCCTGAATGCACCAAAAAACAGTTGCGAGGCTTATCCCGCTGCCAGTAGTATCGAACAAAAGGCATTAGCATCGCCTCACATAATAATAAATCAATTCCACCTCGTTTATTCTTTCCACTTAGGTTACCCCAATAACTCCCCATTAACGTTCGCGTTATTCTCGAAATATATGAGTACTATGACTAAAGAAACGGCTATATCTCGTCCTCAGTGGACGAAAAAAGATACCATCTGGATGATGGGTGTTTATGGCGCTACTGTAGGTGCAGGCACGCTTTTCCTACCGGTGGAAATTGGTACCCGCGGCCCGCTCGTCTTTATTCTGCTACTCCTTCTTGGATTCCCGCTATCGTTAGTGCCGCACGTGCTGATTTGCCGCGTCTTTATGCGCGACCAGCAGGGACATGACGGTGAAGATCGGACGCTGCCGCTGTTTGGATCGTTCTTTGGGCCAAAAGGCCGCCAGGCGATGAAGCTGTTTTTCTGCGTGGCGCACTATCCGGTGACGCTGGTGTACGCTGTGTCGCTGGTGAACGCCCTCAGCCACTTCCTGACCGAGCGTTTGCACATTGCCGGTATTAACCGCGCGACGCTGACGCTGGTGGTATTACTGATCCTCCATCTGGTGCTGAGTAAAGGCCGCGACCGGGTTGTCAGTACCATGAGCGCGCTGGCGCTGCCGTTTGCGATTGCCATTATCGTTATCGCCGCCTCGCAGATTCCGGCATGGGACATCAGCAACGTGACGCATGCCTGGCAGCAGACTCACGCCTCAACGGTTGGCAGTTCGCTGAAAGATTTGTGGCTGACGCTGCCGCTTATCGCCTTTTCGCTCTGCTCTGCTCCATTGATTCCCGCACTGGCCTCCTGGTACCGTGAACCGGGTAACGGCGGCGAGGAGCAGTCGGTACGGGTTATCCGTCGCGCTTACGGGCTGATTTTCTTCAGTATCATCTTCTTCGTGCTGAGCTGCATTTTGAGTACACCGCGCGAAACGTTTGAGATGGCAAAAGACCAGAACCTGAACGTGCTGTCGGTGATTGGTGGCAACGGCGGCATGAGCGCGCTGCTCTATCTGGCGCCGTTTATTGCGATTCTGGGGATGACGAAATCCTTTTTAGGCATTTCGATGCCTGTGGCCGAAACCTTTAACGTCCTGGCGACCGACCTGTTTAAGGTTAAACGTACCAGCCATATTAAGCGGATTAAGTTAATCACCTCGGTGGTGATGTTTATTGTGACATCGGCGGTGGTTTATATTAACCCCGACGTCATCAATATGATTGAAACCCTGTGCGGGCCATTAATTGCGATCTTCCTGTTTGTGATCCCAACCTGGCTGATTTTCACCCGTCCTGTACTGAAAGCCATGCGCGGATTTACCGCAGTGATGGTGATGGCGAGCGGCGTGTTGACCGTATCGGCGCTGCTGTATGCGATGTTTTGATTGAGTAACGTGAGGGGCGGTGCGAACGGCCCCTCACCTCAACCACTCCCTAAAGGGGCGAGGAAATTGCTGGGCGGATGGTCAGAGTGGCTTTTTTAATCGACTGATATTATCGCGAATCTGCCGCTGAATCTGACCTAGCGTCTCTTCGGTAATCCTGCCTGGATATAGCGACCTTGCGGTTTCGGCAAACACATTACCCACCGCGCTAAACGTCTCTATTTTTTCGTCAATCTGTGCCAGCGTAAGCTCGGCTTCCTGTTCACCCAGCGCCACCATATGCTGGCGTTCAATATCCAACGCTTCCCCCATCACGTCCATCTGATGATAACCACCCGGCCCATCGTTGTAGGTGACGTCAAAAGCGGGAGCCAGCGACCATTGGCCGTTTGCTGCCATCAGATAAGCGAAATTCTTTGGATGATCGTCGCGGTTATTAAAGATGACGTTAAACAGCACGCGTTCAAAGGCACGGGCCTTCTCCCGGACATCATTGGTGCACAGATGAGTGGCACGCAGGAAGTTCACGTAGTCCAGCGACCCAGCAACCTGATAGTTTGCGCCGGTAAAGGCGGCAAGACTTTGCATCGGCACGCGCATACCATCCTGGCGGTCGAAGCGCTTACTGGCAAAAGCGGCCTGCCCGTCTGGCAGCGCGAAATAGGCGGTGTCCGGTGCGGCGATACCGCATTGACGAAGGCACTCGCCGTAGACCGCTTCAATGGCGCACACTTCAGGGTGCTCTTGCTGAGCCGGGAATTTCACCAGCCAGCTTTCAAGCCCAGGTTCGGCGACCGTCGTGAACTGCCCCGTTTGCGGGTGACGATACAGCAACACCTTCGGCCTTGCCCCCTGAGGCGAGCCACCCATTTGCAGCAGCTTTTGCAGAAACTGGCCACCTTCACCGCTCAGCACCGCCTGCACTTCCTGTGCCAGCTGCGCAAGCGGCACGTTATCTTTCTTCGCCAGCGGGTCGTCTGCCTGTAGAGGGTGAAAGGTCATCGCCCCCATTGCGGCGTTGCCAATATAGGTCAGACGTTCCAGCGGCCCAATGCGCGCAGCGTTGAGTCCTCGACGTTTGAACAGGCGATCCATCAGCAGCATCCCCCAACCGTCGGGTAGTGCATCATAAACCGGACCCGGCAGGCCAAGCTGGTGGGCAGGGAAATCCCGCCGCAAGCGCGGGCCATTAAGCGGTAGCGTCAGGCGGGCTAGCTCCAACCCTTTACGTACGGCTTCTTCGCTGTATTCAAAGGCAATCATTGGCCGCCCGGTCAGCGCAGTTGAGGAAACCAGCCGCCCCCATAACCAACGCTCTCCCCAACCTTCGTAGTAAATATCGACCTGACTAGGCATCGTCGTGCTTCCTCTTTACCCGGTGGCGCGTAGCGCTTTTTTCATAGCGCAGGATATCGTCCAGGCTCTCAATCTTTGGCTTAAACAACGTTTCCAGTTCGCCAGCGAACCCCAGTACCATCGCCACCCTGACCAGGCTATCAAAGTTGACGTTACGCCCTGCTTCCAGGTTAGAGACCGTGTTAACCCCGACACCGGCTCGCGCCGCGAGGTCAGCCTGGGTCATTTGCTGTGAAAGCCGCTCCTGGCGCAGTCGGCCGCAGAGCAGTTTGACAATTTCTGCTGGTTTACTAAGTGATAAATCCATAATGGTGTGGCTTATCCATAATAATTGGGGTTAATCCACAATATTATAGAATTAAGCAGCAAGAATAGAAAGAATAGATAAAACACAAAACATGGGAATTAACGCGCGGGTAGTGAGATAAGAAACACTAAAATGGAATTAACTCAGAAGCACGCCGCCAGAAGGCGACGTGCCAGAGCCATTAGCGATAAACGTACATGCCGCCTTCGGCACCGCGACTGAATAACACCTGCCAGAGTTCGATATCGCGGGCGCGGAACGCCCCGGCGCAGGCGCAAAGATAGTAATTAAACATGCGGCGGAAGCGCGGCGTATAGTTGGACGACAGTCCAGACCATGCCTGGTTAAAACGCTGGTGCCATGCCATCAGGGTTTTGTCGTAGTCGCTGCCAAAGTTATGCCAGTCTTCCATTATCAGACGTGACTCACTGACGCTGGCAATCTGACGAATCGACGGCAGACAGCCGTTCGGGAAGATGTATTTGTTGATCCACGGGTCGACGCTGAGCCCTGTCTGATTACTGCCAATGGTGTGCAGTAAAAACAGCCCGTTAGGTTTAAGGCAGCGATCAACGACGCTAAAGTAGGTATCGTAGTTTTTCGGTCCGACGTGCTCAAACATCCCTACCGACACTATCCGGTCGTAGCCGGTGTTAAGGTCACGATAGTCCTGCAGCAGAATGTTCACATCCAGCCCTTCACAGCGTTGCTGCGCCAGCTTTTGCTGCTCGCGGGAAATGGTGACACCGTCCACGCTAACGCCATAATTCTGCGCCGCGTAGGCCGCCAGCCCACCCCAACCGCAGCCAATATCCAGCAGACGCATCCCGGGCTTAAGCTGCAGTTTTTCACAAATCATTTTCAGCTTGGCGTTTTGCGCCTCTTCCAGCGACTGTGCGTTACGCCAGTAGCCGCAGGAGTACTGCATGTGCGGGTCAAGCATCAGCGCGAAGAGATCGTTGCCAATATCATAGTGCTCTTTGCCGACAATCCATGAACGGTTGCGGGACTGGAGATTAAACAGACGCGCGCTGACCACGCGTAAAATATCCCTCAGGTTGCCGGGAACCTGTTTATCCAGTTTTGCTTTCAGGATTTTGCAGAACAGAATATCCAGCCGTTCGCAGTCCCACCACCCTTCCATATAGCTTTCGCCTAACCCCAGCGAACCCTGCTGAAATACACGCTTAAAAAAATCAGCATGATGAACCTGAATATCCCATGGCCGGGCACCATTGATTTTAATATCGGCCTGACTGAGCAGGTCATTCCCCATCCGCGACCAATTATCGTTCAATTCATCAATGCTAATTACGTCTGAGCAAACCGTGGCCATGTTTCTTATCCATAAATGAGTCAATGTGATGTGCAGAAGATTATTATGGATAAGCCGATGGTATGTATTATGATGTGAGGACAATATTTATCGAACAGAAGCCATTATGATGGACGATAGCACGCCTTTCACGCTCCAGCAGGCTAACCGGTGGTTTTCATCGCAAGATGACTCAATGAAAGAGCTACCGCAATCGGTCTATTTTCGCTCGTATGTGCTGGAAGCGAACAACCATGTCGCCGAACATAGCCACGCGTTTGCCCAGTTTCATTTTGCGCGCAAAGGCAGTATGCGTATTGATGTTGCCGGCAAATGCTGGGTTATTCCCGCGCATTACGGTATTTGGATCCCACATGACACCGTGCATGCGGTATGGGCACTGGATGATGTGCATCTGGAAAACCTGGACATTGACCCCGATTTCTTACCCGCGCCCATCAACGACTGTAAAGTGGTCGCCATCAGCGATTTTGTACGTGAATTTATCCATTACGCCACCACGACCACACCAGAACGCTATGATATTGCAGGTAAAGAAGGACAATTAGTCAGCGTGCTGCTGGATGTGATTTTGCAGTTGCCAGAAGTGGAGTTAATGCTGCCGTGGCCGCACGACGCGGCGCTGATCAACGTCTGCCGAACGATTCAGGCGTCGCCAAGCCTTGAACATGCAATGGAGGATTGGGCCCACCATCTCGGCATGTCGGCCCGCACCTTTTCTCGTCATTTTAAAAAAGAGACCGGCATGCCCTTTAGCGCATGGAAACAGAAAATGCGTATTCTGGAGTCGGTCATTCATCTGAAGAAAAATAAGAACGTAACGGCCGTTGCGCTGGAGGTGGGGTATTCCAGCACCGCCGCCTTTAGCTACGCTTTTCGCCAGGCATTCGGCGTTCCACCTTCCAGCTATTAATGGATAGTCTTATTTCTGGGATTATATTTGTAGATAAACGCGATGGAGCGTCCGGTCAGATGCTGAATCTCTTTAATGCTATGACCCTGTGCTAACAGTTGCTGAATCTTGATTTTGTCGCGTTCTACATTCTGCTTTCGGCTATCCTGTGCGGGCGCAACCGCCGGAGTATTCATCTGCAGTTGCAGATGGCAGGCGCTTATTTTGTCCCACGCCAGACGACATTGCTCCTTCGAGGCATCAAAATGCGTCGATATTTCCTGCCAGATACGCAAAGCGCGGCGATAAAACCCCTTAGATTCATTGCATTGAGCAAGCATGATGAGAGCGTTGACTTCTGCGGTCATAATCAAAAACCCACGAGTGAATGAGTGGAACGCTGATGCGCTATGGCTTAACTTATTTGTATGATAAATACAATTTCACCACCCTGTCTACGCCTTTGCCGTCCAGATTTCATACTCATTTTTCATGATAACTATGCCCGGATGGCATTATTGCGCGTCAAGTTGGCCCAATCACATCGAAAGTTGGCTTTTAGCCAGCGGCGTGGGAATATCGCAGCACGCATACTGTGATCATCAAAACGGTACACGAGGATGCCACAATGAACATTACCCAGATTCGCAACGCCACCCAGTTGATTACCTATGCCGGAAAACGCTTTTTAATCGACCCAATGCTGGCGCCAAAAGGCGCTTATCCCGGCTTCCCCGGCACGGCGCGCACAGAGGTGCGTAACCCAATGGTTGACCTGCCGTGTCGACTTGATGAACTGCTGGATGTCGATGCGATTATCGTCACGCATACCCACCCGGACCACTGGGATGAGACGGCGGCGAAAGTCATTCCTAAATCAATGCTTATCTATGTGCAGAACGCCAGCGACGAAGCGCTGCTCCGATCGCAGGGGTTTACCCAGCTACAGCAGCTGTCGGCAACCAGTCATTTTGGCGACATCGCGCTGATAAAAACCGACGGGCAGCACGGCTCCGATGAAGCCTATGCCATTCCAGAACTGGCTGAACGACTGGGTGAAGCCTGTGGCGTCGTTTTCCAGCATCCAACGGAGAAAACGCTCTACCTGATCGGTGACTCCATCTGGATTGATGGCGTGGCGGATAACCTGCGTCATTACCAGCCAGGCGTCGTGATTATGAACACCGGCTGGGCGCACGTGCTGGGCTTCGGGCCTATTATCTTTGGTCAGGAAGATGTGCTGAAAGCGTAAGTGAAACGCCGCGCTTCACCCGCTATATTTGCGCCGAAACGCCGGGGTTGGTGTGGTCTAAGGAAGGCACCGCCGTACAGGCCGACAGCGATTTTTCGACGCTTGCCGAATGCGATATCGTGATTGTGCCTTTCTGGCGGCATGTAGATGAAAAACCATCACCAGCGCTGCTGGAGGCGCTGATTCGAGCCCACCAAAACGGCGCAACTCTGGTGGGATTGTGCCTCGGCACGTTTGCTCTGGCCTACGCCGGTCTGCTGGATAATCGCCGTGCCGTCACGCACTGGGAGTTTGAGAAAGCATTTGAGCGCCTGTTTCCCCGTGCCCAACTTGATGTCAACGTCCTTTATACCGATGACGACGGTATCATCACCTCTGCCGGTACCGCCGCGGCGTTGGACTGCTGTCTGTATGTTATTCGCCAGCGTTTTGGCGCGCGCGTCGCTAACCAGATTGCTCGCCGAATGGTGACTCCGCCCCACCGCGAAGGTGGTCAGGCGCAATACATTGAGCAAGTCGTGCCGCATCGTACCGGTGATACGCGGATTAACCAGTTGCTGGCGTATCTGCAGGACAATCTCCAGCAGCCGCATCAAATTGATGCGCTCGCAGAGCGAGTTGCCATGAGCCGCCGAACCCTGACCCGTCATTTTCAGAAGGAGACCGGGATGACGATTGGTGAATGGATAACCACAGAACGTTTACGCCGCAGCCAAACGCTGCTGGAGAGCAGCGCGCTTTCAATTGAACAGGTGGCGGAACAGTCCGGATTTCAATCATCCATCACTTTCCGGCAGATTTTTCGCGAGAAATTGGGCGTTAGTCCAGTGGAATGGCGCAAAACCTTTCAGGGAATGATAAACGAGGGTCAACAAAATGTTATCCACAGAAACGGTGCACAACCTTGTGGGTAATTAGCCGAAAAGCCGTTGATTATTTGGAGATTCATCCTCTGCTCAAGGGCGCAGCAGTGGCCTGCGCCCGAACAGGAGCCTGTCGGCCTACCAGTTGAAGGCGCGAACCAGTGATAAGTCCCAGGCGGTTGCGAAGAGCGAAATGAACACAATAATGTTCACGGCAGTTTCGATTCTTTTTTCCATTTTGATTCTCCTTATGTCGGTGCAACCATTAAACATGGAAAACCTTAATGATTTATTCTGCTCGTTTAGCTTAAAGCGTAACAGAATAACGTACGAAATCATCGGCTGCGACAAACTCATCATAAAGCTTACGAGCCAGATTATGAATACGCGTATGCCAGTAGAAGCGTGACCATCCCTGCTCTTTCGCCTCGTTTAGCACAAATTGCTGCTGTAGAAACCGTTGTACCCTTCCTATCGTCTTTCTGTACAGCGCGTCACCGCCCCCTCTCTTAACTCAGCTGATAGTACTTATCGACGGTTATCCGGGCGGGTATCTGCGACTCATCGTTCATCTGCAGTAAATCTATCTCGATAGCATTACAGATAGCGTCCAGCGGTAAGTCATTATTTTCCATACCGAAGGGTTCTTCAAGCTCTTCTGCCAGGGTATCCAGTGAGATAAAGGTGTACGAAATCAGCACCGAAATAAACGGCGTCATGTAGTGCAGGTCAACGACCAGCGCGAATGGCAACATGATGCAGAACAGGTAGACGGTGCGGTGCAAAATCAGCGAATAGGCAAACGGTACCGGTGTATTGGCAATCCGCTCGCAACCGGCCAGTACAATAGACATGTCGTTCAGACGAATATTCAGGCTGTGGAACAAAATATCGGAAAGCGCCCCGGTGCGGCGGCGCTCTGCGAGCCAATCGCCCATGATAAGCAGAATACGGTTTGCCGGTGACTGCGCAGTTAATACTTGAGCCAGATGTGCCTCAGAGAGATATTTTGCCAGCACCGCGCGCGTCGGTTGGCGGCGTAACGTCAGGCGCAGACAGTGTGCAAAAGCAATCTGTAGGCGGACAAACTCCCCTACATGCGGATCATCATGCAGCGTATTTTTCACTTCGCGTAGCAGCGAGCGTGAGGCAATCATCAACTGGCCCCAGAGCTGGCGTGCCTCAACGTAACGGGCATAGCAGGCGTTATTGCGAAAACCGAGAAATATCGCGATGGCGACCCCCAGAATGCTGAACGGGGCGACGGTGAGCTTAAAGCCTAACGAGGAGTACCACGGCAGGATGAGGATCACCACTATCGAGAGCAGAAAGTTGAGCAGTAAGCGGGAGTAGATTTTCGGCAGTACGGAACCATGCCAGACGAAGATGCGTGCCAGCCAGTGCTGGTGTGGACGAACGATCATGAGTTTTTCAATCAGGTTAATAAGTTGTGTATTAAACGTGATCTTGGTCATGTATTCAAGCGGTACTGATGGTGAGATGGTATGCTTACAGGCCCCATTTTGTGTTGTTTAGCGTTGTTGGCACGGGGTTCAGGTGTGGATATATAAAAGAAAATAAATGTATGTTGTAACTAATTAAGTGATTGAGTGAAAGTTCGGTGCGCTCCCGGAGGCGGCTTCGCCTTGTCCGGGCTACATTTGTAAAAAACCCGGCCGGAGCCGGGTTCGATGCGTGCCTGGGGTCAAAATTAGCAGAGCGGCTGTACCGCTTTACGCATGCCCTGAGCCAGAATAGCGTCGAGGTCTGCGGAAACCTGTTCGACCAATCCATCAACTTGTGTAAGATCTTGTTCCCAGTGCTCGCTCACCGACAGTACTGCTTTCACCAGATCGGTGGTGCTAATCTGCTGGTCGCGATGCTGAGCCCACAGCTGCTGGTAGCGGTCAATCCAGTGTGCGTCGTCCTGAACCGGATACGCTTCGCCGTTACGTTCTGCGCGGTAGAAGGCAATCAGTGCAGCCAGCGCAAAGGTCAGACGCGCTGGCAGTTTACCGCTCGCCTTCTGCCCTGCCAGCAGCTGCGGCAGGATGCGGGTGCGGAACTTGGTCATGCCGTTCAGCGCAATGGAGAGCAGTTGGTGTTTGATGTACGGGTTACGGAAACGGCCGGTCACCGCGCTGGCGAAGGATTCCAGCTCGTCTTTTGGCAGGTCCAGTACTGGGATGATCTCTTCATAGATAGCTTCCTCAACGAACGCGCAAATTTCAGCATCGTTCATCGCTTCACCAACGGTATCAATCCCTGCCTGGAATGCCACCGGAACCAGCGCCGTGTGCGCGCCGTTCAGGATAGCGACTTTACGCTCTTTATACGGTTTGATGTCGTCAACGATCAGCACGTTCAGTGCCAGTTTGTCCAGACGCAGTTCGCTGGCCAGTGATTTAGGCCCCTGGATAACAAACAGGTAGAAGTGCTCTGCGGTATCGAGGAAACCATCTTTGTAGCCCAGTTCCGCTTCCAGTTTAGCCGCTTCGTCACGCGGGTAGCCGGTCACAATACGGTCCACCAGCGTGGAGCAGAAGGCGTTAGATTCATTCAGCCAGGTCATGAACTCAGCCGGCAGCGCCCATTCCTGAGCGTAACGAACCACCAGCTCGTGCAACGCTTCACCGTTGTAGTCGATCAGTTCACAAGGAATGATCACCCAGCCTTTATCCGCTGCACCGTTGAAGTGAGTGAAGCGTTCGAACAGCAGACGCGTCAGCTTAGCCGGGTAGCTTACCGCTGGCGCATCATCAAATTTGTCACCCGCGTGGTAGCTGATACCCGCTTCGGTGGTGTTGGAGAACACGAAGCGCATGTCCGGGTTGTGAGCCAGTTTCAGATATTCAGCGTAGTCGGCATAGGCGCTGATTTCACGGTTCACTGAGCGGATCAGGCGTGCGTCACTGACGGCTTCGCCCTTCTCATTCAGACCACGAATAATCGTGGTATACAGGCCATCCTGAGTGCTCAGGGACGGCGGGAAATCGCTCGCGATAGGACGAACGATCACCACACCAGAATTCAGGTCGGTATGTTCGTTCAGCAGGTCGATCTGCCAGTCAACAAAAGCACGCAGGAAGTTGCCTTCACCGAACTGGATAATGCGTTCAGGATAGTGGGCACCGGGGAAATCATGGCGGTTCAGTGTTTTCACAATGGGTTCCTTTCTGGATTAGTCATACAACCTGCTCAATTGGTCTAATAACTTATCAGATTTTCCGCTTATGAAACCCTGTTTTGATCAAAAGTAAGAGAATAAATAGTGAATCTATAAAAATTTGTAAAATAAGGAGGTTGCCGTCAGTTCACCATCCGGCATATAGGCATAGCGCGGCAGTTCACCCGCCTTCTGCCAGCCGCAGCGTGCATAGAAGGTCTCCGCCCCGCTGCCGGTAGCGGTATCCAGCACCAACACGCTTTTCTGCGCATCAACGGCAATCTCTTCCAGACGCTGCATCAGCGCGCGAGCAATACCGCCGCGGCGCGCGTTTTCATGCACCAACAGCTTCGAAACATCAGCGCGATGAGGCTGGTTCTCCGGCTGGTCGATAACTAATTGCACCGTCCCGACAATTTTCTCGTCGACATCTTTCGCCACCAGCACCACTCGCTCGTCACGGGCAACGCTCGCCGCCGTTTTCTGCCAGAACGTCCGCGCCTTTTCAACGTTAAAAGGCAGCATAAAACTCACCGAGGCACCGCCGTTCACGCAGTTGCTAAGCACATCGGACAGCGGTTCGAGGTGGGCAAGAATGTCAGCTTCAGAAAAGGTATGCAGAGTAAAAGGCGCGGTCATATTTATTCTCCTTGTTAGTGTGCTACACACTATCACGCTAACAATTTGATAACACAACAACCTTAATCATTGGATTTTCTTATGCCGCTAATGGGCGAAGATCTGATTTTTTCCGCGACGTTTCGCTTCGTAGAGAGCGCTATCCGCCGCCTGCAGCCAGTCGGAAACTTCATGCATGTCCGGTAAGGCATCGGCAATACCAATACTCAGGGTCAGCGTCTGATGATGATCCGGCCGGTCCGTCACCACCGCCGTGGCATCCATAATCCGCTGCGCAATGCCGCGCCCCTCTTCCAGCGTGGTATCCGGAAGCAGGATCACAAACTCATCTCCGCCAAGCCTGGCCGGGGTATCGCTACCACGCGTCGCCATCTGCAATATCTGCGAGACGGTTTTCAGCATCACATCGCCCACCTTATGCCCGTGACGATCGTTTATCTCTTTGAAGTTATCGAGGTCAATAAACATCAGCAGCGAATGGCCATAGTTCTGCTTAAGCCGGACAAGCTCCCAGGCGATACGTTGCTCGAGCAGACGACGGTTAGCGATATCAAGCAGCGGGTCCAGCATCGCGATACGTTCCAGCTCCTGGCTTTTCAGCCGTAGCTTCACCGCAATACTGTCGGTTAACAGGCTCAAGGCCAGCACGTAGAGGGAAATCAGCGGCAGCGTCGCCAACATGGTCTGCTGCGTCACCTCGCCATAAAACGGCATGCCGGTCAGCACCCAGGTTCCGGCAAAAACGGCGAGCATCATCGCCGCTGCTTTACGCATCAATGGGATCCCCCCGGCAGAGAGACGATCCGCCAACAGGATCGTGGCAATTGTCACCGAAGGCAGCGGGTTTAATGCCATTAAGGCAATCCAGAATCCCCCAGCCCCGGCATCAAACAGCAGGTTCTGAAACTCAGCATCGCGGGGGATAGGCGCACGGACGGCGCGCAGATAGGCCACCGTGGGCCAGATAAACGCATTACACGCCAGCAGCAGTTCAAAGTAGACCGGCTGATGACGCTCAATAAGCACGGAGACAATCGGCAGGAAACAAAGAAAGGTACCGAGCATCCGCATCAGATACATTCGTCTGACAAACCGGGTTCCCGTCACCCCTTTACTCGTAATTAGTTTGTCAAATCCGCTCATAACACAATTTATTCCGATACGTCGCCCGCCCTATCATATTGGACGCCCGAAGTCACATCAACCTATCAAAAACGATAGCTTTTCAGAATAAACTGATCGGTGTTAGCCGGCTGGCCGGTTCATCTGCAGCACCAACCAGTGATGGATAACACGGACAACATAGCGTTGTTGCTCGTCGCTCAGCGCTTGCCCCTGAGGAATGTGATGCCACTTCTCCAGGCAGCCGCGACAGCATGTCGCCGTAGCGTGCTGAGCGATAAATACCGGATGCCCTCGCATCGGCGTCTGCTTACCGTCATTCTTCGGCCACGCCGGAGCCAGCCTGCCCGCAACAAAGTCGGCCGCATGCTGGTCAATCGTCGGCGCACCTTTGTCATAACAGTACTGCCGTTCTTTTGCGCCCAAATGAAAGCGGCTGCGAAACGGCGAGCGTTGCAGTCGCACAAACAGGCTTTCTAACGCGTCCATCAGTAAACCGAGCGTCCTATTTGTTGAGTCAGTTTTTCCAGCACGGCGACACCCGCCAGCGAGTTCCCCGTCTCATCCAGTTCCGGGCTCCAGACGGCGATCGCCATCTCGTGCGGCACAATCGCCACCACGCCGCCGCCAACGCCAGATTTCGCCGGCAGCCCCACGCGCCAGGCAAACTCTCCGGCGTTCTGATACATGCCACTGGTCGCCATCAGCGCATTCACCTGACGCGCTTGCATCGGGGAGATAACCGGCGTATCGAGGTGGATTGCCTTCCCCTGATTGGCCAGGAACAGGAAGGTGTGGGCCAGTTCAATGCAGTTCATCTCCAGCGCACAGTAGTGGAAATAGTTCTGCAGCACCGTCGTGACATCGTGATGGAAGTTGCCGAAGGATTTCATCAGCCAGGCAATTGCGGCATTACGCGCCGAATGTTCAAACTCGGAACGCGCCACCTGCGCATCGTAACCAATACTGGAGACGCCGCTGAGCTTACGCACAATTTCGAGCATTCGCTGACGCGGGGCGCTGAGTCGCCCCTGCAGCATATCGCAGACCACCAGCGCACCGGCGTTAATAAACGGGTTGCGCGGAATGCCCTGCTCGATTTCAAGCTGCAAAAGGGAGTTGAAGGGTTGGCCGGAAGGATCTTTCCCGACGCGAGACCAGATCTCCTCAGCCTGATAGTGATTCATCGCCACCACCAGACTCAGGACTTTCGAAATTGACTGGATGGAGAAACGTTCAGTCGCATCGCCCGCGCTATAGTGCTGCCCGTCGACGGTGCTGATAGCAATCCCCAGTTTATTGCCGCTGACGCAGGCCAGTGCCGGAATATAATCCGCCACCTTCCCCTGCCCAATCAGCGGCCTGACATCATCAAGTATGGATGTCAGCATGGCATTATTGATAACCGTAGCCACTTACACTCCTTGCCCACAGGCTATTTTCGGCCTGGGAGTATAGCAGAGCCTAATGGCTACGTCGTTTGGGTTAGTGACGATCTTTCCACACCGTCTGCACATTACAGAACTCGCGCAAACCAAAGTGCGACAGCTCACGACCAAAGCCACTTTTCTTCACACCACCGAAAGCGACACGGGCATCGCTGGCGCTATAGCCATTGATAAACACCCCGCCACACTCCAGCTCATCCGCAAAGCGCTGGGCCTCAGCCGTATCGCTGGTAAAGACGGTCGCCGACAGGCCAAACTCGCTATCGTTTGCCAGCGCCAGCGCATGGTCAGCGTCACGGGCTACGGTAATCGCCGCCACCGGGCCAAACATCTCCTGACGGAAGGCGGTCATGGTTGGCGCCACGTTCGCCAGTACGGTCGCCGGGTAGTAGTTACCCTCGCTACTCAGCAGTTCGCCGCCAAGCAACAGCGATGCCCCCTCATTGACGGTTGCCATCACCTGGTTATGCAGTTCATCGCGCAGGTCAAAACGCGCCATCGGCCCCAGATAGTTCTCTTCGTCAGTCGGCTCACCCATTTTGAGCGCCGCCGCTGCCGCAACAAACTTCTCGGTAAACTGTTCGGCAATACCCGCTTCGACGATAAAGCGTTTCGCCGCCGCGCAAACCTGTCCGGTATTCTGATAACGACCAATCACCGCCGCCTGAACCGCCATCTCAATATCGGCATCGTTGAGTACGATAAACGGATCGGAACCGCCCAGCTCCAGCACGCATTTTTTCAGCGCCGCACCGGCCTGAGCACCAATCGCTTTACCTGCACGCACGCTACCGGTCACGGTAACTGCCGCAATGCGCGGGTCGTTGATCATCTGCGTCACGCCGTCATTAGTGGCGTTAACCCAGCTAAACACGCCCGCCGGAACGCCAGCCTGCGCCACAATATCGCCAATCAGCGCCGCACTGCCCATCACGTTAGGCGCATGCTTCAGGATATAGCTATTCCCCGCGAGTAAAATCGGCACCGCACCGCGCAGCACCTGCCACAGCGGGAAGTTCCACGGCATAATCGCCAACACCGGGCCAAGCGGACGGTATTCAATCACGGCCTGGTTGTTTTCAACCTGAGTCGATTCGGTGGCCAGCATCGCCGGGCCGTGTTCAGCATACCAGTCGCACAGGTGGGCAGATTTCGCCACTTCGCCACGCGCCTGTTTAATCGGTTTGCCCATTTCACGGGTGATGCATTGCGCCATCTCTTCACCACGCTCACGCAGAACGCGACCAATTGCGCGCAGCGCGTCAGCGCGTTGCTCAATTGCCGTCTTACGCCATTGACGAAACGCGGTATCCGCCAGCGTAATGGCGATATCCACTTCCGGACCGGTTGCCCACGGCAGCGAAGCGATGGTTTCGCCATTAGCCGGGTTAATAGAGACAGCGTGCGTTGCAGGTGAAGTCATCTTATTTCTCTCTCAATCAATTGCGTAGTGATGACAGTTTCGCCTATCCTGCCATTTATGAAAAATGAATAATATTAACCGAACCATTCACGATACGAGAATGCCATGGATTTAACCCAGCTTGAGATGTTTAACGCCGTTGCCGAGACCGGCAGCATTACCCAAGCCGCCCAGCGGGTGCATCGCGTACCCTCTAACCTGACGACCCGTATTCGCCAGTTGGAAGCAGATCTTGGCGTTGAGCTGTTCATTCGTGAGAACCAGCGGCTGCGTCTGTCTCCCGCCGGCCATAGTTTTCTACGCTATAGTCAGCAGATCCTCTCGCTGGTTGACGAAGCCCGTATGGTGGTGGCCGGCGATGAGCCGCAGGGGCTGTTTTCTCTCGGCGCGCTGGAGAGTACCGCCGCCGTGCGCATTCCCGAAACGCTGGCCCGCTATAACCAGCGCTATCCGCGCATTCAGTTTGATTTAGCCACCGGCCCATCGGGTACCATGACCGACGGTGTGCTGGAAGGCACGCTCAGCGCCGCGTTCGTCGATGGGC
The DNA here is from genome assembly GCF_036759925.1 of Kluyvera sp. CHPC 1.2972. Classification (NCBI taxonomy): domain Bacteria; kingdom Pseudomonadati; phylum Pseudomonadota; class Gammaproteobacteria; order Enterobacterales; family Enterobacteriaceae; genus Kluyvera; species Kluyvera sp. CHPC 1.2972. The sequence continues at coordinate 52,215 of NZ_JAPKIB010000012.1, forward strand.
CAGTGATGCATCCGGGGCTGGATGGGATGCCGGTCTACCCAGAGGAGATGATGATTGTCGCCGCCCACGGGCATCCGCCGATTACCCTCGCCAGTGAGGTCAACGGCGCCAGTATCTATGCTTTTCGCGCCAACTGCTCTTACCGTCGACATTTCGAAAGCTGGTTCCATGCCGACCAGGCTACGCCGGGGCGTATACATGAGATGGAGTCCTATCACGGAATGCTGGCCTGTGTGATTGCCGGAGCCGGGCTGGCATTAATGCCGCGCAGCATGCTGGAAAGCATGCCGGGGCATCATCAGGTGGAGGCATGGCCGTTGGCAGAGAAATGGCGCTGGCTGACGACCTGGCTTGTCTGGCGACGCGGCGCCATGAGCCGCCAGCTGGAAGCCTTTATTGCGTTACTGGATGAGCCAGCGGTTTCACCATAAAGACACTGAGCGGATCCGGATTATACGGCGCAAAAGCGTCACACACTTTATAGCCACATCGCTGATACAGGCAGATAGCCGCATGCTGGTGAATCCCCGTCTCCAGCTGCAGCGTGCGGCAACCGCGCTGCAATGCGGCAGTTTCAAGCTCTGCCAGCAGTTTTTCTCCCAGGCGCTGACCACGGTGCGTCGGATTAATAAAGACCCGCTTCATCTCACCGCGCCCCGCGTCATCCAGCACAATCGCCCCGCAGCCGACAGCCTCTTCCCCTTTACGGATAACCATCACGATCAGCTGATTCTGCGGCAGCGACGTGAGATCCAGCAGATGATTACTCTCCTCGGGATAGAGCGCACTTTGATATCGGTCAAGCTCGGCGATAAGGGCATTGACGGCGGGGTCGGCGGATGGAGTTATCGCGATAGTGTACATAGCTGCAGGGTCCTGTTTTATTGTTGTTTTTCTACTCTAGCATTCGCCATCGTTTAGTCTCATAGCATTAACTTATAATTTGCTCTGACTATTGCGCTAACCGGTTGTTAACGAGTAGTTTTATCCACTGTTATTTGTCCCTGTACTGGAATAACCATGAACACGAAAGCCCGTAAAGTCATGATCATCGGCGCCGGTAACGTCGGCGCGTCAGCCGCCTATGCGCTGCTGAATCAGAATATTTGCGAAGAATTGATCCTGGTCGACCTGAATAAGACCCGTGCCGAAGCGCATGCACAGGACCTCAGCGATGCCGCGGCCTATATGCCCGGTATGATGACCATCTCCTGCCGCGATGCCAGCGACTGCGCCGATGTGGATATTGCGGTCATTACCGTCTCCGGCGGTGCGCTGAAGCCCGGCCAGACGCGTCTTGATGAACTGAAAAGTACGGCCAATATTGTGCATAGCATCGTGCCGCAGATGATGACCGGTGGCTTCAACGGTATTTTCCTGATTGCCACCAACCCCTGCGACATTATCACCTGGCAGGTGTGGCAGCTTTCCGGCCTGCCGCGCAGCCAGGTTATTGGTACCGGCGTATGGCTCGATACCACGCGTCTGCGCCGCAAGCTGGCTCAGGATCTGGATATCGGTGCGCAAAGCATCGACGCGTTCATTCTCGGTGAGCATGGCGACAGTCAGTTCCCGGTATGGTCGCACTCGTCGGTGTACGGTTCACCTATCGAGAACGTCTATCTGCAACGTACCGGTAAAGCGCTGGATCGCGAGTCAATGGCTGATAGGGTCCGTAAGTCAGGCTTTGAGATTTATGCCGGGAAAGGCTGCACCGAATACGGTATTGCCGGAACCATTGCCGAAATCTGTCGTAATATCTTTACCGGCAGCCACCGCGCGCTGGCGATTTCTTGCATTCTGGACGGGGAATACGGCGTTGAAGGCGTTGCCATCGGCGTTCCCGCTGTGCTGGCGCAAAGCGGCGTACAGCAGATTATTGAGCTGCAGCTCGCCGCCGAGGAGCAGGAGAAGTTTGCCCGCTCGGTGGAGATTATTAAGTCGAATATTACGCTGCTACCGTAAGGTCTTTTGTCGCCCGGCTAAGGCGTTGCCGACGCCGGGGTTAGTGCAGTACTGATTCCCGGCGTCACGTCGTCCGCCGAGCTGCGGGTAACTACAAGTTAGTCCAGCAGCACCTTCCCTTGTAAATAGGTTCTCGCCACCCCGCTCATCAACACCCGCTCGCCCACCCATTCACAGCGCACATCGCCGCCGCGCGCGGAAACCTGACGCGCCAGCATCCGGGTTTTGCCGAGCTTTTCGCCCCAGTACGGGATTAACATGGTGTGCGCGGAGCCGGTAACCGGGTCCTCCCACACCGCTTCGCCCGGTGAGAAAAAGCGGCTGACAAAATCATAATCCCCGTCGCCAGCGGCGGTAACGGACACCTTATGTTCACCGGGGATCATAGCGCTGATATTGGGTTTCAGCGCTTCAACCTGCTGCCGGTTTTCCAGCTCAATCACCCAGGCGCGGCCTTTGCGGGCATTCAGGTAGTGGGTAATACCCAGCGCATGCAGCATGTCCGCCGGTGGCGCGGCATCGTGGGTGACACCAACTGGGAAGTCCAGCGTGAGCCATTCGTCGCGGCGCGAGACGGTTAAGCGACCAGACAAGGTGTCGAAATGGACGCGTTCATCAGGGTAATGAAGGTGCTGAAACACCACATGAGCGCTGGCAAGCGTGGCGTGACCACAGAGGTTAACTTCATTTTGGGTGGTAAACCAACGTAGGGCAAAACCATCGTGCTGCTTAACAATAAACGCCGTTTCCGATTGATTATGCTGGCGGGCCATTTTCAATAACATGTCATCGGGCAGCCAGTCGTCAAGCAGACAAACCGCCGCCGCGTTACCACCGAAAGCATGGTCGCTGAAGGCATCAACCATATAAAAATCAATCTCGTGCATGCATATCCCCTGAATCATATGTGCGAGATAGCAAACTGACATAAAAAATGAACACCGGCAACTTACTTTCTGGCGCCTAAAGTGACGCTGTCACTAACTTACAAAAATGAGAGGTTAATCACAAAACAATTGTATTTGTCGCAATAATCGCTTTAAGATCGCTTATCTGTTCCTTTCTTTAACGCTCCCGGTGCATTTTTATGACAACAAACACGGTCTCTCGTCGGATCGCGTGGCTTCGGGTAGTCACGCTGGCTATCGCTGCTTTTATCTTCAATACCACTGAATTCGTTCCGGTTGGGCTGCTCTCCGACATCGCCAGCAGTTTTGGCATGCAGACGGCGCAGGTCGGGATCATGCTGACCATCTACGCCTGGGTGGTCGCGCTGATGTCGCTGCCGTTTATGCTGCTGACCAGCCAGATGGAGCGGCGTAAATTGCTGATCGGGCTTTTTATTCTGTTCATTGCCAGCCACGTACTGTCGTTTCTGGCGTGGAACTTCACCGTACTGGTGATAAGTCGAATCGGAATTGCTTTTGCCCATGCGGTGTTCTGGTCAATTACCGCCTCTTTGGCGATTCGTATGGCACCTGCCGGTAAGCGCGCACAAGCGCTGAGCCTGATTGCGACCGGCACGGCGTTGGCAATGGTCTTCGGCATTCCGATTGGTCGTATCGTGGGGCAATACTTCGGCTGGCGAACCACCTTCTTCGCCATCGGCGTGGGTGCTCTCATCACCATGCTGGCGCTGATTAAGCTGCTGCCTAAGCTGCCGAGCGAACATTCCGGCTCGCTGAAAAGCCTGCCGGTGCTGTTCCGTCGTCCGGCGCTGATGAGCATTTATCTGCTGACCGTGGTGGTGGTGACCGCCCATTACACCGCCTACAGCTATATTGAGCCGTTTGTGCAGACGGTGGCTGGGCTGAGCGGCAACTTTGCCACCATTCTGCTGCTGGTTCTGGGCGGCGCGGGAATTATCGGTAGCATTATCTTCAGTAAGCTTGGCAATAAACATTCGTCAGGGTTGATCAACGGTGCCATTGGCCTGTTGCTAGTCTGCCTGCTGTTGTTGCTTCCCGCCGCGCAGGATGCCACCCACCTCGCCGTGCTCAGCATCTTCTGGGGTATTGCCATTATGGTGATCGGTCTGGGGATGCAGGTGAAAGTGCTGGCGCTGGCGCCGGATGCTACCGACGTTGCAATGTCGCTGTTCTCCGGGATTTTCAATATCGGGATTGGTGCCGGTGCGCTGCTGGGTAGCCAGATAAGCACTCATTTGTCGATGTCGTCCATCGGTTATGTGGGTGCAGCACCGGCGCTGGCGGCGCTTGTCTGGTCGGTGATGATTTTCCGCCGCTGGCCAGCGGCATCGTTAGAGGAACAGGCGCATCAGCATTGATGCGCTTCCCGGCGTCGCTGCGCTCGGCCGGGCTACGTTCAGATTGGTAGCCCGGCCGAGCGCAGCGACGCCGGGATCCGTCAGGCGTGATAGGTCGTAATAATTTCCAGCACGCCGTTAATAATAAACTGCACGCCCATACACACCAGCAGGAAGCCCATCAGACGGGAAATCGCTTCAATCCCCCCTTTCCCGACCAGACGCATAATCGCCCCTGAGCTACGTAAACATCCCCACAGGATAATGCCCACCAGCGCAAAAATAATCGGCGGCGCGACCAGAATCACCCAGTCTGGGAAATTTGCCCCGTGCTTCACTGTTGATGCAGAGCTGATGATCATCGCAATCGTCCCCGGGCCCGCCGTGCTAGGCATCGCGAGCGGAACAAAGGCGATGTTCGCCGTCGGTTCGTCTTCCAGTTCTTCCGATTTGCTGCGCGCTTCCGGCGAGTCATGCGCCTTCTGCTGTGGGAACAGCATGCGGAAACCGATAAAGGCCACGATCAGCCCACCGGCAATACGCAGCCCAGGTATTGATATACCAAATGTATTCATCACCACCTGGCCCGCATAATAGGCCACCATCATGATAGCGAAGACGTACACCGAGGCCATCAGCGACTGCCGGTTGCGCTCTGCGTTGTTCATATTGCCGGAGAGCCCAAGGAACAGCGCCACGGTCGTTAAAGGGTTAGCCAGCGGCAGCAGTACCACCAGCCCAAGCCCAATTGCCTGAATAAGTTCCTTCATAAGCGTCCCAAAATCCTGTCTGTTTAACGAAAAAATAGATGCTGTACACCAGGCCATTCCCCACCAGCGCAGCATATCTGGCTTCGGGCAGGCTAAGTACAGGATATCCTATTTGTGGCTGTCTGAAGCGTTTTAGCAATTCGTGGCATCACTCAATCCATTCAGTTGACTTATGATTGCGTGAGAAATAATATCCACCGCAACTAAAGTACTTGCCAGGGCAACCATTGTGAACAGCACAAGCAATCTCTTCAATGAAATGATTCCACTTGGGCACCTGATTCACATGGTTAACCAGAAAAAAGATCGCTTACTCAACGAGCATTTATCGCCAGAAGAGATTACCGCCTCGCAGTTCAGAGTGCTTTGCTCTATCCGTTGCCAGGGCAGTATCACCCCCGTGGAGTTGAAAAAGACCCTTTCGGTGGATCTGGGCGCGCTCACTCGCATGCTTGATCGTTTGTTGTGTCGGGGCTGGATAGCCCGGTTACCCAATCCAAATGACAAACGCGGGGTATTGATTCAGCTGACGCCAGAAGGCGCAGCCATTTGTGAACAATGCCACCAGCTCGTTGGGCAAAACCTGCACCAGGAATTAACAAAAAACTTAACGGCAAATGAAGTTGCGACGCTCGAACTTCTCCTTAAAAAAATATTGCCGTAAACAGAAGAAGAGGTAAGACGATGTCCAGACGTAACACTGACGCTATTACTATTCATAGCATTTTGGACTGGATCGAAGATAACCTGGAATCCCCTCTGTCACTTGAGAAAGTGTCTGAGCGTTCCGGTTACTCAAAATGGCACCTGCAGCGGATGTTCAAAAAAGAGACCGGTCATTCATTAGGTCAGTACATTCGCACCCGTAAACTGACGGAAATCGCCCAGAAGTTAAAAGAAGGCAATGAGCCTATTCTCTATCTGGCCGAACGTTACGGTTTTGAATCGCAGCAGACGCTGACGCGGACGTTTAAAAACTACTTTGATGTGCCACCGCACAAGTACCGCGTGACCAATATGCGCGAGGACTCCCGCTACCTGTTCCCTATTAATCACTGTGTCTGTTAATCGCCTGCAAAAAGACGTATCGAGGAAATAATGAAACTGTTCGCTGCCGTTGCCTTCGTCACCCTGACGATGGCCGCAAGCGCAAGCTATGCGGAACAACTACCGGCACAAAATCACGCCCACCAGGACATGCTGATGCCATCTGCCAGCAACCAGTCGCCGTTTGATTTTAATCATATGGCCTCCGGTAGCGATAAATCAGATGAACTGGGCGTACCGTATTACAACGATAATAATCGCTAAACGTTATTGCCCCGCCTCGGCGGGGCTTTTTTTATCCTGTTATCCCTTCACCGCCCGACGTAACCCCGGGATGCGCAGGCCAAAGACGTTGATCAGCAGTCCGGCCATAATGAGCAACGCCCCTGCCAGCTGCATCACCGACAGCGTCTCACCAAGCAGCAGCGACGCGCTGGCGAGCCCCACCACCGGCACCAGAAGCGACAGCGGCGCCACGCGCCAGGTTTCATAACGTCCCAGCAACGAGCCCCAGACCCCGTAGCCCACTATACTGGCAATAAAGGAGAGATAGGCCAGCGATAGCACGGTAGTGAGATCGATATGAATCAAGCTCTGCGCCATCAGCTGTGGGCCTTCGAAAATCCACGAACTGAGCATAAACGGCACAATCGGAATCAGCGCGCTCCACACCACCAGCGACATCACGCCGGTTTTCGATGGATGCAGCATAATCTTTTTATTGAAGATATTACCGCATGCCCAGCACAGCGCCGCGCCTAGCGTCAGCATAAAGCCCAGTAGCTGCACATGCTGCCCGGTCATACTGGTTTCAATCAGCACCAGCACACCGAATACCGCCAGCGAAATCCCTACCAGCTGCTTGCGCTGCAAGCGCTCGCCAAAGACAAACCCGCCGAGAATAATGGTAAAGAAGGCCTGCGCCTGCAGCACCAGCGACGCCAGACCGGCAGGCATACCGAAGTTAATCGCACAGAACAGGAAGGCAAACTGACCAAAGCTGATGGTCAGGGCATAGCCCAACAGCAGAGACAGCGGAACGCGGGGACGTGGGACAAAGAACAGCGCCGGGAAGGCTACAAACAGGAAGCGTAATCCCGCCAGCAGTAACGGCGGCATGCCGTGCAGCCCCACTTTAATCACCACAAAATTCAATCCCCATACTACGACCACCAGCAGCGCCAGCAGCCCATCTTTGCGCGTCATACACGTCCCACCGTTTATTAAATTTATGTAAACACAATCAAAGTAACGAAAAATTCAGCCCAGGAATAGATCATTATTTCTGGCGGGCTGAAATCGCACTTCCCGACACGCACTCAGGTATACAAGCCGCTTATGGCATGATATTTGTGAAAGCGATAACAAAAACGCACAACGACATCTCTCGGGCAGGAAAATGAAACCAACGACCAGACGATCCACGATTGCGCTGCTGGCATCGTCGTTACTGTTAACCATCGGGCGCGGCGCGACCCTTCCGTTTATGACGATTTACCTCACGCGTAAATACGCGTTGGCGGTAGACACCATCGGCTATGCGCTGTCCATTGCACTAGTGGCCGGCGTTATCTTCAGCCTCGGCTTTGGCATTCTGGCGGATAAGTTCGACAAGAAACGTTACATGCTGATCGCCGTGACATTTTTTATCGCCGGCTTTGTCGCCATTCCGCTCGTGCATAGTGTGCCGCTGGTGGTGTTCTTTTTCTCGCTGATTAACTGCTCCTATTCGGTCTTCTCGACCGTGCTAAAGGCCTATTTCTCCGACACGCTGACGGCCACAACCAAAGCGCGCATTTTTTCGCTTAACTACACCTTTCTGAACATTGGCTGGACCATTGGCCCGCCGATTGGCACGCTGCTGGTGATGCACAGCATTAACCTGCCGTTCTGGCTGGCGGCGATTTGCGCTGCGTTCCCGCTGCTGTTTATCCAGCGCTACGTGGCGCGCGTTAACGCCGCCGAAATGACGGAAACCCCCGTGGCCTGGTCGCCGTCCGTGCTGCTACACGACCGGGCGCTGCTGTGGTTTACCCTTTCTGGGCTGTTGGCTTCATTCGTTGGCGGCTCATTCGCCTCCTGTATGTCACAGTACGTGTTGACGATTGGCGATAGCACCTTTGCCGAAAAGGTGGTGGCGGTGATCCTGCCGGTGAACGCCGCGGTGGTGGTGACCTTGCAGTACGCCATTGGTCGTCAGCTTACGGCGACCAATCTGAAGCCACTGATGACCTTTGGTACCTTCTGTTATGTGCTGGGTCTGGCTGGATTTATGATGTCGGGCAATAATTTGCTGTTCTGGGGGCTGGCGGCGGCGGTCTTTACGCTGGGCGAGGTCATCTACGCACCGGGTGAATACATGCTGATTGATAACATTGCCCCACCGGGCATGAAAGCCAGCTACTTCTCCGCTCAGGCGCTGGGCTGGCTCGGTGCGGCGCTGAACCCGCTGTTGACCGGGCAAATCCTGACCCATTTCGCACCTTACGCGCTGTTCCCGATCATGATGGTGGTTATTGTGCTGGCGTGGTGGCTGATTATTCGCGGCATTAAGGCCAGCACCTGGGGTGCTGCGGTGAGTGTGGCGTGACGGATGCCCCGGCGGTGCTACGGGACGCCGGGCTACAGGATAGGTAGCCCGGGCGAGGCGGAACGCCGACCCCGGGGGAATTACCAGATATCCGCCGCAATCCCCGTCACCAGACGCACTTTATCCCACTGCTGCTGCTCGCTCAGGCTGTTCCCCTCTTCCGTTGAGGCAAAACCGCACTGCGGGCTGAGGCAAATCTGATCCAACGCGACATACTGCGACGCTTCTTCTACCCGTGCCTTCACGCCCTGCGGGTTTTCCAGCTCGCCGTTCTTGGTGGTAATCAGCCCCAGTACGGCTTTCTGCTGACCTGGACGGATAAAGCGCAGCGGCGCAAAGTCGCCGGAACGATCGTTGTCATACTCGAGGAAGAAAGCATCCACGTTTACGCGACCAAACAGGATCTCTGCCACCGGCTCATAGCCGCCTTCTGAAATCCAGGTGGAACGGAAGTTACCACGGCACACGTGCAGCCCGACAATCAGGTCATCCGGCTTGCCTTCCAGCGCGCGATTCAACACGTCGGCATAGATAGCCGCCAGCTTATCCGGATCGTCCCCGCGTTCACGCACCTGGCGACGCTGGTCATCTGAGCACAGATAGGCCCAGACGGTATCGTCGAGCTGCAGATAGCGGCAGCCAGCGTCATAAAACGCGCGGATCGCGTCGCGCCAGGTATCGGCCAGGTCGTTAAAGTAGTCGGTCAGATCCGGATAAACCGTCGCATCGATATCTTTACGTCCGCCACGGAAATGCAGCACGCTTGGGCTTGGAATCGTCATCTTTGGCGTCGCCTCGCCGCTGATGCTTTTCAGGAAGCGGAAATCTTCCAGCATTGGGTGCTCGCCAAAGCCGAGCTTGCCGGTGACGCGAATACCGTGGGCACGCGTTTGCACGCCGTTAAACTGAATGCCGTTTTCGGAATCGTAGCGCTCAACGCCCTGCAGGCCGTCAAAGAAGTCGAAATGCCACCAGGCGCGGCGGAACTCACCATCGGTCACCACGTGCAGGCCGCAGTCACACTGATGCTGCACCACACGCCGAATCTCGGCATCCTCTACGGCGCGCAGCTGCTGCGCACTAATTTCACCGTTAGCGAGCTGCTGGCGGGCTTCCTTAATGGCCAGCGGACGTAAAAAGCTGCCAACGATGTCGGCGCGATAAGGGGCGTGTTGGTGTGTCATGCGATCTCCTTACTCCATCAGGCAAACTCGTTGCCCTGAGTGATAATTTATTATTTGAACCATTTAGACTTCTGGATGGCTATATGTCCGAATAGTGTCACTCGACTGCGTCCCAGGCAAACGAGAATAATTCATCACTGTTGAAATATTTTCATGATCCCACCTGAAAGGCGAATCCTTCATCCTGCCAGCCGGTCATCCCACCAATCATTATTTTGACCGGACGTCCCAGTAACGCCAGCTTTAGCGCCGCCTGATCGGCACCGTTACAGTGTGGCCCCGCACAATAGACCACGAACAGCGTTTCCGCGGTCCAGACCTTCATTCGTTCGGCGGAAATATCAGCATGCCGCAGGTGAAGCGCTCCAGGAATATGACGACGGGCGAAGGTTTCTGCACTTCCCACCACGTGAAGCAGTACAAAGTCGACGTCGGGTTGCTGCAGTGAGGCGTGCACGTCAGCGCAGTCGGTTTCAACGCTCAGGCGCTGGCGAAAATGGGCTACTGCATCAGCAGCACTTGCAGTAGGAATGTCGGTCACGTAACTCATCGTTAATTCTCCGGTTCTGTGTTACCACTATGGTAACGACCGGATGAGTATAAACAGGCACCCCATGCAACAACCGCCCGCAGAAATGACAGAAAACAGCCAGAACATGACAAACTGCGCCCCGCTGGTGGTGGCGTTAGCCTACGACGGTCTATGCACCTTTGAATTTGGCGTCGCAGTGGAGATCTTTGGGCTCCCCCGGCCCGAAATGGGCGAAGGCTGGTACCGCTTTGCCGTCGCCGCTGTCGATGAAGGTGAGCTACTGGCCACCGGCGGCGTAAGGGTCATGGCGGACGGAGATTTAAGCGTGCTGGAGCTCGCCGATACTATCGTGGTGCCAGGCTGGCGCGGCATCGATGCCGGCGTCCCACCAGCGCTGTGCCAGGCGCTCAGGCAGGCGCATCAGCGCGGCTGCCGGGTGATATCGATCTGCTCCGGCGTTTTCGTGCTGGCTGCCGCAGGCCTGCTCGACGGCAAGCGCGCCACGACCCACTGGCGCTATGTCGATACGCTCCAACAGCGTTACCCGGCGATCGAGGTTGTGGAAGATGTGCTGTATATCGCGCAGGAGCACGTACTCACCTCAGCCGGAAGCGCGGCCGGGATAGACCTCTGCCTGCACGTGGTGCGAACGGATTTCGGCCTGGAGGCGGCAAACCGGGTTGCTCGACGTCTGGTCATTCAGCCCCACCGCGACGGCGCGCAGAAGCAGCAGGTTGCGCAACCTGTCGCCCGGCCACGTGAAAGCCAGCGTCTCGGCATGCTGTTTGATTTTCTTTATCAGCATCTAGCGGAAAGCCATAGCGTCAGTTCATTGGCGCAGCGGGTGGGAATGAGCGAGCGGACCTTTTTACGTCGCTTTCAGGATGCCACCGGGAGAACACCTGCCCGCTGGTTGCTGGATGAACGTTTACAGCAGGCACAACATCGTCTGACCCACAGTCGGGACAGCGTCGAAAAAGTGGCGGAGTTAAGTGGTTTCGGCAATGCGAAAAATCTGCGTTTACGCTTTCAGCAGCATCTGGCAATAAGTCCGCTGGCATACAGAAAAAAATTTACTGCAACAAATAATTAATTCACAAATTACGGCGTTAGTCTAAGTTTAAATCAGTAGGCTAATAAGGTGCTCATTGTGAGAATCGTTAAAGAGGAGGTCATCATGCTGGATAATATGCAAGTGTTTCTGGTTGCCGTGGGGCTCATTCTGTTTTCCGGTTTCCTGACTGCCTATTTTAGCGGAAGATGGAATGATTAACGGATAAAAAAAACCGCCAGGTTAACTGGCGGCATAAATGCTTGCATGGATAGATTTTTTGTTTCTACAATCGTCCGCTCTTCCTGATTGGACCATCGTTGCTAACCACTACCCTACCACCGCAATATTCAACTAAAGCTAAACGGCGAGTGCATTATTCAAGGCATAATTTTTCCACGCCTTTTTACTCTGACAGCTGGCCTGACGGCCTGCCCACAATCTGCCTGAACGGGATTCCTGTAGGTCCTGGTGTTCAGGACGTTTAGACCAGATGGACTCGCGACGCGCTTTACGCTGGGATACTTTCATGATTGCCTCCGGGCAGATTGTCGAAATTAAATCCATTAACTCAACGATTTACACGGTGATAATAGCAGCCCGAATGGCGAGTTTCTTCAATAAGTGAACGCATTTGTAAAGAGGCAATCTGACGCATTGCTGCGTATTTCAGCGATTGATCCCCTACCGAATATGTCAGGTTGTTAAATTGTTACAAATACGTAAAACTAGCGGCGTTGTCTTCCCTCCAGGAATGATAGCAAGAATGCTCTATTTATTGATGTACTTAACCCGCCAGCCCTGTGTGCGGGTTTTTTTTATATTTTTTGTCGTTTCTGGCGCGAGGACACCGCGCCAGAAATGCGTTAACAGAGCGATTTATTCACTCAGCCCTCGGTTTTTCAACATCGGGGTAATAAGCGGATCGTGCCCTCGCCAATCGCGATAAAGTTGTTCTAAATCGCTACTGTTGCCGCGTGACAAAATAGCCTCGCGGAAACGCTGACCGTTTTCTCTATTCAAACCACCCTGCTCAACAAACCATTGATAACCATCGTCTGCCAGCATTTGCGTCCATAGATAGGCGTAGTACCCGGCCGCATAGCCCCCGCCGAAAATATGCGAGAAATAGCTGCTGCGGTAGCGCGGCGGCACGGCGGAAAGATCCAGTTTTTCCCGCACCAGCGTTGCCGATTCAAACTGTTCAACGTCCTGCGGTAACGACTCAACGTTCAGGCTGTGCCAGTTCATATCCAACAGCGCAGCACTCAGCAGCTCCGTCATATCGTAGCCTTTATTGAAGTTGGCTGCGCGGAACAGGCTTTCCCGGAGTGCCTCCGGCATCGGATCACCGGTTTCATGGTGACGCGCATAGTGGGCAAAGACGTCAGGATGGCTGGCCCAGTGCTCGTTGATTTGCGAAGGGAACTCGACAAAATCACGCGGCGTACTGGTACCGGACAACGTGACGTAGCGTTGACTGGCAAACAGTCCATGCAGCGCGTGGCCAAACTCGTGGAACAGCGTAATCACATCATCCCAGGAAATGAGCGCACTTTTACCGGCGGTCGGCTTCTGATAGTTGCAGACGTTGTAAATAACCGGACGCGTGCCGTTGAGGGTAGATTGCGGCACAAAGTTGTCCATCCACGCCCCGCCGCTTTTGCTCTCACGGGCGAAAAAGTCACCGTAAAACAGTGCCATTCCCTCTCCGTCGGCGTCAAAAATCTCCCAGACGCGGACATCAGGGTGATAAACCGGCAAATCGAAACGTTCAACAAACGTTATTCCAAACAGCTGGCTGGCAGACCAGAACACACCGTCGGTCAGCACGCGATCCAGGGCAAACCACGGTTTAATCTGCGCGTCGTCGATGGCATATTTTTCACGGCGTACCTGTTCAGAATAGAACAACCAGTCCCATGCTTCGGCGTTAAATGAGGCCGAACCGCTATCGATAAGCGTCTGAATATCCGCCAGCTCGCTTTCCGCCCGTGCCCGTGCCGCCGGGGTAATCTCACGCATAAAATCAAAGGCTGCCTTCGGCGTTTTCGCCATTTGATCGGCCATACTCCAGCTGGCATAGTCGCTATAGCCCAGAAGCGCAGCCTGCCGCGCGCGGATCGCCACCAGCTTTAGCAGTTTCTCTCGCGTGTCGTTAGCATCGTCCATCTGGTTGCGGGCCCAGGCAGCTTTAAACAGCTTTTCTCGGGTTTGACGCTGACGGAGCTGCGCCAGCGCCGGTTGCTGAGTGGTGTTCACCAGCGGAATAAGCCAGCGGCCCGCCAGACCGCGATCGTTCGCCGCTGCGGCGGCAACGGCGATTTCGTCCTCGCTGAACCCTGCCAGATCTTCCACGCTCTCTACCACCAGCCCGCCGCTTTTCGCCGCGCCCAGCAAACACTGGTGGAACTGGCTGCTCAGGGTTGCTGCTTCGGTATTGAGGGTTTTCAGCTCCGCTTTTTCTGCGTCACCCAGCCTTGCTCCGGCCTGAATGAAACGCTGATAGATGACCTCAACCAGGCGGCAATCCTCTGCATCCAGATCGAGACCATCACGCTGTTGCCACACGTGTTCAATACGGCTAAACAAGGCATCGTTGAGATAAATATCGTTGGCAAGCCCGGCCAGCTCAGCGGAGAACGCTTCGTCCAGTTGCTGGATGGTGTCGTTGCTGTGGGAGGCGGCCATGGCAAAGAAAACGGCATTGACGCGAGAGAGCATCTCCCCGCTTTTTTCCAGCGCCAAGAAGGTGTTATCGAAGGTTGCCGGTGACGGGTTATTGGCAATGTCGGCAATCTCCTGACGCTTGCGCTTTAACGCTTCGTCAAAAGCCGGGCGATAGTGGCTATCGTTAATCACATCAAACGGCGGTGCCTGGTAAGGTAACGTACTGCTGGCAAAAAATGGATTCATGGCCGACATCCTGGGTTCCTGAAAATAACAGGGTTCCAGAGTAGCAAGCTCTTGATAGACCGCAATGGTTTTACTCGGGTAGGAGTGGGTTTTCTTTTACGCGTACGAGACGATTCCAACCATAGCACATCAGCCGCTTATGGCTGAAAAAAGCTCATGGTTTCAAAAAGCCAATCTCAATGAGCGCCTGAGCAACCAGTAAGACGAACATGACTGCAACCATGGGAGTGTACATGTTGAGCCTCCAGCGAACGCCGATACACAGAGTATAGACCATCATTTATGATGCATATCCGTCTTATAATACAGCTAATCATAAGGGTGAGATTTTGCTGGGGTTTTGCTGAAAGAAAAAATCTCATTACAAAACAGATGATTAAAAAGCAGGTGTTCTGCTATCGTAATATGACACTAACGCGTTGAAGGAACAGAGAGATGATCGTACTGGTAACCGGAGCAACGGCGGGTTTTGGCGAAAGCATTACGCGCCGTTTTATTGCCAATGGGCACAAAGTCATTGCCACAGGCCGTCGCAATGAACGTTTAAAAGCGCTAAAAGATGAATTAGGCGACAGTATTCTGACCGTGCAACTGGACGTGCGTAACCGCGCGGCAATTGAAGAAACTATCGCCAATCTGCCCGCTGAATGGCGTGACATCGATATTCTGGTCAACAACGCCGGTTTGGCGCTGGGGCTGGAACCGGCTCACCGCGCAAGCGTTGAGGATTGGGAAGACATGATTGACACCAACAACAAAGGTCTGGTGTATATGACCCGTGCGGTGCTGCCTGGCATGGTGGAGCGCAACCGCGGGCACGTGATTAATATCGGCTCCACCGCCGGTAGCTGGCCTTATGCGGGCGGCAACGTTTACGGCGCAACCAAAGCGTTCGTGCGTCAGTTCAGCCTGAACCTGCGTACCGATCTGCACGGCACCGCCGTTCGCGTGACCGATATCGAACCTGGTCTGGTAGGTGGCACGGAGTTCTCCAATGTGCGCTTTAAAGGTGATGACAACAAAGCCGGTAAAACCTACGAAAATGCAAACGCCCTGACGCCGGAAGACGTGACCGAAGCGGTATGGTGGGTAGCGACGTTGCCAAAACACGTCAATATCAACACCGTTGAGATGATGCCAGTCAGCCAGACCTACGCTGGCCTGAGCGTTCATCGCCAAAGTTAGCATTTAAACTCAACCCGACCCCAGTCGGGTCTGGGCTAGGCGGCAAAAAAAGCGTAAAATAACAGCTTAATCAGCTGATAAGAACGACTCAATGGCCGCCGAAACCCAACTGAACCCAACACAACCCGTTAACCAGCAAATTTATCGCATTCTGCGTCGCGATATCGTGCACTGTCTTATTCCACCAGGCACCCCGCTCTCGGAAAAAGAGGTGTCGTTGCGGTTTGACGTTTCTCGCCAGCCGGTGCGTGAAGCATTTATAAAACTCGCCGAAAACGGTCTGATCCAAATCCGCCCACAGCGCGGCAGCTACGTGAATAAGATTTCGCTCTCGCAGGTTCGCAACGGGTGTTTCGTTCGTCAGGCGATCGAGTGCGCGGTGGCGCGCCGGGCCGCCACCATGGTAACAGATGCGCAAAGCTATCAGCTTGAACAAAATCTGCATCAGCAGCGTATTGCCATCGACCGCCAGCAGCTGAATGATTTCTTCCTGCTCGACGATGAATTCCACCAGCTGCTGTCAAATATTGCAGATTGCCAGTTAGCCTGGGATACCATCGAGAATATTAAAGCCGCTATCGACCGCGTGCGTTATATGAGCCTTGATCATGTCTCCTCGCCGGAGATGTTATTAAAGCAGCACCATGAAATATTCGCTGCGCTGGAAAAACGCGATGCGGATGCGGTGGAAAAAGCGATGACCCTGCATCTTCAGGAGATTGGTGAATCAGTGTTGTTAATCCGTCAGGAAAACAGCGACTGGTTTAGCGAAGAGTAATAAATAAGGCCTTCAGCAATGAAGGCCTTTATTTTTTATCGAATCACCATTGTAGGAATATTGGCGTAGCGCAGAATAGATTCGGCGTTTGACCCCAGAAGGTGTGTAGTAATTCCCCGCTGGCGCGAACCGATAACAATCGCATCGTACTCCCCGGTTTTGCTCAGCGCGATCACTTCATCGCGAATATTGCCAAACCTGACATCGGTGTGTAGCCGCTCGGCAGGCATATCAAAGAGGCGCTGCAGGTTTTTCATTTTCTTGACCGACTCTGCCTGCATGAAATCTTCAAACTTTTTAATATCCGCCGCGAAGCCGCGTAAAATAGAGCGATTGCTGTTAGGTAATACATTTAATAGCGTAATTTCACCCGCCTCACCGGCCAGATAAACGGCATGGCGAATCGCTTTATCACTTAAGTCCATTTCAAAAACATCTACAGGCATCAGAATTTTTTTGTACATAGCCCGAGCTCCTTATTCCAGAGTGTCCATTATTCTTTCGCTATAACCATGACATATTTGTGACTATGCAGATAGCATTAATTCACCAAATTGATAGTTTCGGCGTGCAAATAATCGTCCATTATTTCAAGGGGCTTGTATTACTTTAAAGAAGTGTAATGACGGCAGAGATAAAAGAAAATGCCGCCAGTAGCGGCGGCATTAATGGTCATGAAACGGAATCAGGCAACAAATTCAGCAACGGTCGATTTCGCACCTTTGCTCAGCAGCGACAGATAGGCTGCGGTCACCTGCTCAACAAATTTCGCTTCCTGCGGCAGGTCTTTACCGAAGATAGCTTCAATGCCCAGCAGCGCTTTCACGCGAGCTTCGCCCTCTTCGCTCTGCTGTACCACGCCCTGGATAACCGGCAGCAGCGGATCGCAAATTTCAATCGCGTTGCCCTGCTCATCCACGCCGCCGACGTAGCGCATCCAACCAGCAACCCCCAGAGCCAGCAGTGCGAAGCTGCTGTTATCCGCCAGGTGCCAGCGTACGGAATCGAGCATACGCTGAGGCAGTTTCTGACTGCCGTCCATGGCGATTTGCCAGGTACGGTGACGCAGCGCCGGGTTGGTATAACGCTCAATCAGCAGATCGGCATAGCGCGCCAGATCGACGTTTTGTACTTTCAGGGTTGGCGCTTGCTCCTTGAGCATCAACGCATGCGCGGCGCGACGGTAGTTGTCGTCACCCATGCAGTCGTTAATGTGCTGATAGCCTGCCAGATAGCCCAGGTAGGCCAGGAAAGAGTGGCTGCCGTTCAGCATGCGCAGTTTCATCTCTTCAAACGGGATAACGTCGCTTACCAGTTCAGCGCCCGCTTTTTCCCATTCCGGACGACCAGCGACGAAGTTATCTTCGATAACCCACTGACGGAACGGCTCACAAGCTACACCTGCCGGATCGCGCACGCCGGTCAGCTGTTCGATTTTATCCAGCGTTTCTGGCGTCACGGCTGGAACGATACGGTCAACCATGGTGGATGGGAACGTCACGTGAGATTCGATCCAATCAGCCAGACCAGCATCAACCGCACGCGCATACGCACATACCACATTACGCATCACATGGCCGTTTTCCGGCATGTTGTCACAGGACATTACGCTGAATGGCGGCAGACCAGCGGCTTTACGGCGAGCCAGCGCTTCAACGATAACGCCCGGTGCTGATTTTGGTTGATGTGGGTTCTGCAGGTCAGCCACGATAAATGGGTGATCGAGCATCAGTTGGCCCGTTGCCGGAGAATGGCAATAGCCCTTCTCGGTGATGGTCAGGGAAACGATAGCGACCTGTGGTTCGCACATCTTCGCCAGAACGGTTTCCAAACCATCAACCTGCGCATGCAGCGCTTCTTTGACGACGCCCACCACGCGGGCAGTCCATGCATCCGCGGACATTTCCGCCACGGAGTATAAATTGTCCTGATTGTTCAGGTCGGCAATCTGCTGCTCACCGCCGATCAAGTTAACTTCGGTATAACCCCAGTCACTGCCGTGTTCTGCGGCAAGAATATCGGCATAGACAGCCTGATGGGCGCGGTGAAACGCACCAAAACCGAGGTGTACAATGCGCGGCACCAGCTTGCTGCGATCGTAGGTTGGGAGAGTTGCCTTAGCGGTTAATAGCTTATTCTGCATCTTTTTGACTCACTGTAGAGAATGTTGATTGCCATACTAGTTTAACGAGACCATCACGCGAGATTTTGATTTGCGTTAATATATTGGCGATTGGTATGACATGATTTTTAAGTTATGTGACAGCATTGATAATCCACCACGTTGTTCAGATCAATGCCGTCACGCGGCTTTACATCAGGACTGTCGGTAAAAAAAGGGTGATGCTGGGGAAAATAACCAACATGAAAATGAACAGGAGGAAAGCGATTAGATAAGGAATCGAGGCCTTTACAAACGCAACCGAGCTACAATTCAGGATACCGCAGACGGTATACATACAAATTCCGACCGGCGGCGTGTTTGCCCCCAGCAACGTCAGTACCGCAAAAATCAAACCAAAATGGATGGGGTCAAATCCTGCTTCAACGGCGATAGGCAGCAGAATCGGCGTGAGCAGCAAAATGATCACGCTACCGTCAAACAACATCCCTGCAACGGCAATCAGTGCCAATAGCAAAAACAGGATACCGTACTTATTTTCCGTCAACTGTAGGATAGTTTCGGCAAGTTGTTGAGGGATCTGATCCAGGATGGTGATATGTCCCAGGATAGCCGCGGACATAATAAGCAACATGACAACACCAATATCGCTGATAGTTTGCTTCAGAACATCCCAAAGCACGGCATTGTCCAGCGCTTTATAGACATAGCGACCAATAATAAATGAATAAAGCACGATAAATGCGCCAGCTTCTGTGGTTGTAAAAATGCCAAGACGAATCACGACAATCAACACCACCGGGAACATTAACGCCCAAAAACTCTCTTTGAAACTACGCCATACTTCATGCCGATTAGGCAGTTTTTCTACTTCAGGTTTGATGTTCATCTTTCTGGCTAACAGATAATTGGTGCCCATCAGAATAGCCGTCAACAGTAACCCCGGAAATATCCCGGCCATAAACAGTTTTCCGATAGAAACGTTACCAACAAAACCATACAGAATCAGCAAAATGCTCGGCGGTATCGTTGCAGTAATCAGCGAGCTAAAAGCAATGACCACGGCGCTAAACGCTTTTGGATAACCCCGCGCAACCATCGGTAACCCCAACACGCGTGCCTGCATCGCGGCATCGGCAGTTGCTGAACCGGAAACGCCACCCAATAAGCAAGCTAATAACACGTTAATTTGTGCCAGACCTCCCACCATCCACCCAGAGATAATTCGGGCAAAGTCTAACAGGCGTGTCGTGACCCCAGACTTATTGAGTAGGTTGCCTACCAGCAGAAATAATGGTGTAGCCAAAATAGGGAAAGATTGCGTCGGCGCTGAAAATTTCTGAAAGGCAATACCTACCGGGAGAAAGTCCGTGGTGAAGAAGAAACTCAGGCTGGAAATAGCAATGACCATCCCTACCGGCATGCCAATAACTAACAGTATGATGAAGAGAATAACCGTTAAGAGCATACTTCCTCCTGATCATCATGCTGCTGATATTCAATGTGGCAGCCATTTAGCAAAAAGGTTAAAGAAGAGAACACCATTAATAAACAGCCCGTAGGAACGGCGCTATTCAACCAGGCAAGGGATAATTCGGTTACCGGGAGCATTTGGCTATGTGTAGCCCAGGTAAAATTAAAACCATACCAAACCCCACAGAGTAAGAAACTCAGGATCAAAATCTCATTAAACCATATGCATACTCGCTGCATTTTAGGTGAAAATAAATTAGTCAGCGCATCAATACCTATATGCCGACGCAACTGAAACGCATAATCTATTGCCAGCATACTTATCCATGCAAAAATGACCATCGCTATTTCCAGCGACCAAATAACAGGGTGGCCAACCGCGCGCCCTAACCCGCCGATCAGAATAATAATAACAATAGCGACCAGACCTATTCTGGCGCAGGCCAATTCAAAATCTCTTAGCATCTTCATCGACAGAAGAACCTCTACAAAAAAGCAGGGCCACCGCCCCGCTTGTTCGTGGTTAGTTGATTACGCTTTCAACCTGCTTTTTCGCTTCGCTCAAACCCAGTTTTTCGGGAACGTACTGGCAGCTATCAATAAAGGGTTTAACATCCACTGTTGTGATGGTCATGCCTTTTTCCGCCATTTTTCTCAGCATGGTCTCACCAGCTGCAATAGTATTTTCTGAAGCCAGGTCGCCATTTTTCGTTGCTTCTTCTTTTAGAATGGCCTGATTTTCTGGGCTCAGAGTTGATAACCATTTTTGTGACACCACAATGCCTGTCATCAGATGAATATGGTTCGTTTTAGTGATATTTTTTGTTATTTCATAAAGCTTAGAACCATATACTGCCGTTGGCTGCGCTTCCGCCGCATCGACAACGCCAGTCTGGATAGAAGAATAAATCTCTGACCATGAAAGCGGAGTTGGCGCCCCCCCCATGCATTTAATCGTTTCGATGGTGACTGGTGCTTCTAGCGCCCGCACGCGTACGCCGCTCAGATCAGCAGGAGTCACAACTGGTTTCTGAGTAACCAGCATACGCGCCCCCTGATACCAGTTGAACGAGAGCGCCGTCAGCCCAGACTCGCTGGCCATTTTCTTATTCCACTGTTCAAAGACCGGACTATGAATAAATGTCTTTAGCGTGGCATAGTTTTTAAAAACAAACGGTGCCGGAATAATCGCCATTTCAGGGACAAATTGGGCGAGTCTGGCACCATCAACTACCACCCCAACGTTGCTACCAGCCTGCGCGTGCTGCAACAATTCATTATCTGCGCCAAGTTGGCCGCTGGAGAATAACTTTATTTTGACTTCACCTTTGGTTCGTTCTTCTACTGTCTTTTTGAAATTTTTTAGACCGTTATATATAGGATCATCGGGTGATAATGAAGTACTGACGTTCAGTGACTCAGCACCCCAACACGCTCCAGCGCCTAAAAGAGGAAGCACACTGCATAATTTCACCAGTTTAAATACAGAAAAGTTCCATTTTTTCATGTCGTTCACCTAGAGGTTATCAATAAAATAAATATATTTTTCTGATGCATATCTTTGGTAACGTTATCCAATGCCACCCATCAGTTTTTGCATAATAAAAGATTAATAGAAATTCTAATAAAATAAATTAATCCCCCATCACATCATCTTAACGCCACCAACAATTTGCCAGATAAACTTATCGCCAAAATAACTACCATACAAGTATTTTAAGTATACTTTATCAAGTAAGATCACAAAAAAAAGTCGCCTGTTTTTCAGACGACTTCTGATTACTGCACAACAGTTATCAAGCAAACTGCCGGTTAGCTTTTTTCTCTTGCGCTATCGAAAGATCGGCCGCATCTTCGGCAATGCTAAGATCGCGGTCGCAAACTTCCGGCATTAATAGTGCGGAAACAAGACCAATAAGTGAGTAGCAAATTAGCATAATAACAATCGGATACCATGACCCGGTCATGTTACAGAAAATCCCTGCCAGTACCGGTCCAAAACCGACGGCGACCAGACCACCAGCCTCTTTTGAGATAGCCATGCGAGTAAAGCGATTACGTGAGCCAAACATCTCAGCCATCGTAATGTTTTCCAGTGCAAACAGCCCCAGTACCGCAAAGTTATGGATAATAATGATAGACATCATTATTACACTCGCGCTGTAAGTCTTATCGACAATGATTGACACCATTGGGTACGCCAGAATAACAGCGGAAATACAGAGCAAGATATAAGGCAGACGGCGGCCATATTTATCGGACAACCAACCGAGTAGTGGGATTGTCAGGAAACCGATAACGGAACTGATCATCAGCGCATCCGTTGGGATCCCTTTATCAAACAGCAATGTCTGTACCAGATATCCCGCCAGGAAAGTCTGAATCAAGCCAGAGTTACCTGCCTGACCAAAACGAAGCCCTGTCGCTAACCAGAAAGATTTGCTGCGGAACATCGCACCAATGGTGTTATCGCTAGCCGCAGATTCACTAACAACGGCATCACCTTCGCTGACTTGTTCAAATACGGGACTCTCTTTGAGGTTCAGACGCAGCCAAATAGCGAAGATCATCACCACAACGCTTGCCAGGAACGGAATACGCCAACCCCAAGCGACCAACTCTTCACGATCTAACAGGAAGAACATCACCGCCCAAATAGCCGTAGCCGTCAGCGTACCGCAGTTGGTACCCATCGCCACTAATGAGGAGATCAGACCACGTTTACCTTTAGGCGCATATTCCGCAAGCATGGTACCAGCACCTGAAATTTCAGCACCCGCACCTAGCCCCTGAATAACACGCAACGTTACCAGCAGTACCGGCGCAAAAATACCAATCTGCGCGTACGTTGGTAGTACACCAATTAGCGTGGTACAGATCCCCATCATAGTGATGGTAATAAAGAGCACCTTTTTACGCCCTACTCTATCCCCCATTTTACCAAAAATAACGGCACCAATAATGCGCGCTATATACCCTGCACCGTAGGTTCCCATCGCTAAAATTAACGCCATTGCGGCGGATTGTTCAGGGAAGAATATTTCATGGAAAACAAGTGCCGCACCTAATGAATAGAGTTGAAAATCCATAAACTCTAATGCAGTTCCCAGCCAACCGGATACAGCGGCCCTCACTAAATCAGATGTTGTTCTTTCATGTGTTAATTGCGTCATTGCAATTATCTCCGGGTAAGATGCGTACAACTAAATCGCATGATTCTAGTTATTATTTATCAAATGTGAGTAAGACTTTGCAGCAGGATTTCTGATCCTTTTCAAACAATTCGATTGCATCAACAACATGGTGATAATCAAAGTAATGCGTAATCAGTTTGTCAGGGTCAATGAATCCTTTTTCTAACCACTCCAGGACCACGGGGAATTTATTCGCATTGAGTCGAGAAGAATAAATGGAAAGTTCCTTACCGGTGATACCTTGTTGAGTAATCGTTGACGGGTCACTGGAGAATCCCATCAGAACAATACGAGCAGCCGGGGAGGCCAGTGCGATCGCTTCTTGTAAAATCGTCGGATGGCAAGCGGCATCGACGATCAACGTCGGTTTAATCCCCTTTTCATCCAGCCATTCAGCCAGCGGTTTCTCACCGTTGTTAATAACCCAATCAGCGCCGCAGCGCTCTGCCATTGCCAGTCGTTCGTTAATTCGGTCAGCCACGATGACCTGCTTAACGCGATAGACGCCTTTTAACGCCTGCAGGGTTGTTAGACCCATTGGGCCTGCGCCATAAATTAAGGCCACGTCAGCTTCTGTCGGGTTCACCTGGCCGGTGACATTTGCTGCAATCGTAAAAGGCTCAACCATCACGGCATGATGATCGGCAATATTATCGGCAACAGGCCACGCATTCTTCGCCGGGACGACGGCATATTCACTAAAGCCACCGTCGCGATGAACGCCGAGCACCACCAGCGAGGTACATACGTTAGGTTTCCCCACCGAGCAGGGGTAGCAATGCCCGCAGCTAATTACCGGATCGACACATACGCGCTGGCCAATTTTATTATCGGCAACACCTTCACCCACAGCATCAATCACGCCAAAAAACTCGTGACCAATAACGCGCGGATAACGCGCAAAGGGGTTATGGCCACGATAAATATGGCTGTCAGAACCGCAAATACCGGCTATTTTCACTTTAACGCGAACTTCACCCAGTCCTGGTTCTGGTAATGGCCGTTCTTCAATCACCAACGCTTCAGGCTGTTTAACCACGATACTTTTCATTTCTCGTTCCTTATTACCAGTTCCACAACGTGCCATCTTCCAGGCGAGCCACCGGCAGATAGGCAGGATCGTACGGATATTTCGCTGCCAGTTTTTCGTCAAACTCGATGCCTAAGCCCGGTTTGTCGCCTGGGTGCATATAGCCATTATCAAAGGTCCAGTTATGCGGGAAGACTTCCAGCATCTGCTCGGAATAGCCCATGTATTCCTGAACACCAAAGTTAGGTACCCAAAGATCGAAGTGCAGTGCAGCAGCCATACAAACCGGAGAGAGGTCCGATGGGCCGTGAGAGCCGGTACGCACCTGATAAAGAGAGGCAAAGTCGGCGATACGACGCATACCGGTAATGCCGCCCGCATGGGTAATGGTGGTGCGAATGTAGTCGATCAGCTGCTCTTCAATCAGCTGTTTGCAATCCCAGATGCTATTGAACACTTCACCGACCGCAATTGGCGTGACGGTATGCTGACGAATCAGACGGAAGCACTCCTGGTTCTCCGCAGGCGTTGGATCTTCCATCCAGAACAGACGGTACTGTTCAATACTCTTACCAAAGCGGGCAGCTTCAATTGGGGTCAGGCGGTGATGCATGTCGTGCAGCAGATGTTCATCAAACCCGAACTGATTACGTACCGCATCAAACAGTTTCGGCGTGAAGTCGAGGTATTTTTCGGTGGACCACAGCTGCTCATCCGGCCATTGCCCTTTAGTCGCTGGTTCGTAGGCCAGCCCCTTACCTTTAGACATGCCGTAGGTGGTTTTCATGCCCGGCACACCGCACTGAACGCGAATGGCTTTAAAGCCCATCTCTTTATGACGTGCGTAATCTTCCAGCACTTCATCAATGGTATGGCCGGTAGTGTGGCAGTACACCATCACACCTTCTCGGGACGCACCACCTAACAGCTGATACAGCGGCATATTGGCGGCTTTAGCTTTGATATCCCACAACGCCATATCGACCGCAGAAATAGCGGACATGGTCACCGGACCACGACGCCAGTAAGCGCCTTTGTAGAAGAACTGCCAGATATCTTCGATACGATGCGCATCGCGCCCCACCAGCTGCGGGCACAAATGATCCTTCAGATAGGAAGCAACGGACAATTCGCGACCGTTTAATGTTGCGTCACCGTAGCCAACTAATCCGCTATCAGTGGTAATTTTCAGCGTGACAAAATTACGTCCAGGACAGGTTACAAAAACCTCAGCGCCCACAATTTTCATCTTCAATCCTTAGCTTTACATCTCATCGGTTAGTGAGGCGAAACTTACGCCTCACTCTACTACCATACAAGTATAAAGATCGAAAATTACCGGGTAAGATCACAAAAATAAGCAGGGTATCGCAGGCAAAAAACGGGGGGATCCAGCAAAAAAAAGAGGAGTTTGGCCCTTGCGGGCCAGAGGTTAAGCCCGGCCCCAGCCGGCAACAATAATCAGCATTCCGCATAACGCTACCGCAGCGCCCAACCAGTCATACATCGTCAGCTTCTCGCCTTCGACGACCCGCAGCCATAGCAAGGCAGTAAAGATATATACCCCACCATACGCGGCATAAACGCGACCGCTGGCGGCAGGATGCAGCGTGAGCAGCCAGACAAACATCGCCAACGCCAGCCCTGCCGGCGCCAGCAGCAACGGCGTTGCGCCCCGCTTCAACCATAGCCACGGTAAGTAACAGCCGATAATCTCGCACAGCGCGGTAGCAAAAAAGAGCAGCGAAGTTTTTAACATCGTTCATCATCATAAATATACGGATGCCGCTATGATACGCAAAAATCAACGGGTTTCGACCACGGGATTTTCGCGGGTATGCCCACCGCCAGAGTTGTAGTAGACTGTTTTCAGGAGTCATCGTTTTCACCACGCTAAAGGAACTCACCGATGAAAATTACACTTAGCAAACGCCTGTGCCTGACGGCTATGCTGACGCTGGGTGCCATTGTGTACACCGCCTCCGCTTCTGCTGAAACCAACAAGCTGGTTATTGAATCTGGCGATAGCGCACAGAGTCGCCAGAATGCGGCGATGGATAAAGAGCAATGGAACGACACGCGTCAGCTGCGCCAGAAAGTGAACAAACGCGCTGAAAAAGAGTGGGATAAAGAAGATGTTGCTTTTGATGCCCGCGACAATTGCCTGAAAAGTACCAACGTGAACGCGTACTGGGAACCCAACACCCTGCGCTGTCTTGACCGCTCAACGGGTCGCGTTGTTCGCTAATCACTGCAAAAAAGGGCGCTTCTCAGCGCCCTTTTCTTTGCCTCTCATCTCTTCACATCAGTAATACTCAATGGTGTTTTTGATGGTGTAGCGCTGAGTCACCGACGGCTTCACGCTCTGGTCTACCACTTCTAAATCACAGCTCACCGGATTATCATGACGATCGTAGTCACAGCTTTGCGTGACGTTACCCGCAGGCTGTTTATCAAGCATGCTCACGGCGGTGTAGTCGAGCTTTTTACGCGAGTCTTGCGATGGGGTTGAGATAACCGACAGCGTGACCCCTTTCAGGGTTGACACTTTGCCCAGCGGATAACCTTCATTGTCATAATGGTAGTCCACCTCGCGATCTTTACCGAGCGCTTTAACCACAAAGCCGTTATCGTCGGTTTCCCATTTGACGCCTGCCGAAGGGAACTCAGCCAACTGGCATTTGCCCTGTAAACGCACGCGCTTTTCGTGAGTGACACCGTCAAGATAGTAGTTGGCGTTCAGCACCAGTAGTGCCCCAGTATCCTGTTCGATATCATGAAATTCCAGCATATCGAAACAGCCTTCTGGTGAAAGCTGCGCGCTCACCCGCTTTGCCACCTCACCTTTTTCATTGAGCAGCGTCTGACTGAAATCCTTCACCGGACCGCGCAGCGGGTCAAAGTCGAATTCGTTAGAAAAACTTGCCATTTCCGGAGTGAATGCCACCGGCGCGTTTTTGTTATCGCAGCCGTTCAGCACGGCAAGCACCGAGGCTAGTAAAATCAGTTTCTTCACGCCACAATCCTGTTTCGGGAATTTTTTCAATTATATTAGCAGTATAAAATGATTTATAGCCTGGACTGATGGAAACCAAAAAATAAACGCGTTGTTAAGAAATATCAGAAAATGAGATGCAAAGACAAACGCTTACCTTCGCCCTGCTATACTTTTCACGAATCTCATCAAAAGGAGCCGATCATGCTGTCTTCACGTTGGTTACTGGCACTTCTGCTCGCAGGCGCTATGCCCGCGCTGGCCGCCGTACCTGATTCCTGTGAACGTGTCAGGAGCGACATTCAGCAAAAAATCATGCAAAACGGCGTTGCCGAAAGCGCATTCACCCTTGATATCGTGCCTAACGATCAGGCCGATCGGCCAGGCACACAGGTCGTCGGGCACTGCGCAAATGACACCTTTAAAATTCTCTACACCCGCACCGACAACGCCCAGTAATGCGCTACCGCCTCCGTCTGGAGGCGGTGCCGTTTAGCGCGTCTTCTCCACGATAAACTCCAGCGCCAGCCCAATCAGCACGCCGTCACGCAGCGAATGGTCGTCAGACAGCGCATCCAGCCCGCCCTGAAAACGCAGTTTTTGCGACGTCGTATTGATGGTCAATTTCGAGTGCAGGCACGGCAGCGCCTGAGAACTGATGGGGTAGATCACCCGCCCGGAAACCAGCACCGGAATTTTGCGCAACTCGGCGGATTGCAGTACCCCGATAGTGGAATAGAGCACGGCAACCGGCGTCACGGCGAGGACTTTGCCGTCGGTCACGCTGATAAAATCGAGCAAAATTTCGGGGCGCAAAAAATTTAACCCTTTGTAGGGAACCGTGACCGTCTCAATCGCGGGCATCGGTATAACGGATGAATCAATATCCTGCATGGGTAGGTTCCATAAGTAACTGATTAGCGGTAAGAAAACCAGCCAGCAAGAACTTGCGGGCCGTAATAAAACTGTTTTTATGTTGTAAAACAATTATGCACATGACCTCTTCACCTGGCAAACACCACCACACAAATACCCCATTAGGATGAGCGCCTGTTTTGACCGGGATTAATACTTGTATACCACCAACCAGGTATCATCTTCCTCCATTGTTAGCAGGTTTTTAATTACACGCTGGAATCATTAAACAAAAATAATGGAGTGAGTGATGTCTAATCAGGAAAAGCCAGGGGGGCTAAGCCGACGCACCCTTATTAAATCGTCGGCTATCGGCTCCTTAGCATTCGCCGCGGGCGGTCTCTCGCTCCCCTTCTCTTTGCGCGCGACGGCCGCCGCCGTGCAACAGGCCAGCCAGCCGGAAGATAAAGTGGTCTGGGGCGCCTGTTCGGTCAACTGCGGTAGCCGCTGCGCACTGCGTCTGCATGTGAAAGACGACGAAGTATATTGGGTCGAAACCGACAATACCGGCCACGACATCTATGGCGATCACCAGGTACGCGCCTGCCTGCGCGGACGTTCTATTCGCCGCCGCATCAACCATCCGGATCGCCTGAACTATCCGATGAAACGGGTGGGCAAACGCGGCGAAGGTAAATTCGAACGTATTAGCTGGGATGAGGCACTAGACACTATCGCCAGCAATCTCAAACGCGTGGTAAAGGATTACGGCAACGAATCCGTCTACATTAACGACTCTTCCGGCATTGTCGGCGGCAATATCACTCGCTCCTCGCCATCCGGTTCCGCCGTGATGCGCCTGATGAACTGCTACGGCGGCTCGCTCAACCAGTACGGCACCTACAGTACCGCCCAGATTGCCTGCGCCATGCCGTATACCTACGGCACCAACGACGGCAACAGCACTTCCGATATCGAAAACAGTAAACTGGTGGTGATGTTCGGCAACAACCCGGCAGAAACCCGCATGAGCGGCGGCGGCATCACCTATTACCTTGAGCAAGCGCGCGAACGCTCAAATGCGCGCATGATCGTTATCGATCCGCGTTATACCGATACCGCCGCTGGCCGCGAAGATGAGTGGATCCCAATTCGTCCCGGTACCGATGCCGCACTGGTTGCGGGCATTGCCTGGGTGTTGATTGACGAGAATCTGGTCGACCAGCCGTTCCTTGATAAATACTGCGTAGGCTACGACGAGAAGACTCTGCCGGAGGGCGCGCCGGCCAACGGTCACTATAAGGCGTATATTCTCGGTCAGGGCGATGACGGCGTAGCGAAAACCCCGCAGTGGGCATCGAGCATTACCGGCATTCCCGTTGACAGAATCATCAAGCTGGCACGTGAAATCGGCAGCGCTAAACCGGCTTATATTTGCCAGGGCTGGGGGCCGCAGCGTCAGGCAAACGGCGAGCTCTCTGCCCGTGCGATTGCTATGCTGCCCATTCTGACCGGTAACGTCGGCATTAACGGCGGCAACAGCGGCGCGCGCGAATCGACTTATACCATCACCATCGAGCGTTTCCCGGTGCTGGAAAACCCAGTCAAAACGGCCATCTCCTGCTTTACCTGGACCGATGCGATTGACCACGGCGCCGAGATGACCGCCACCCGCGACGGCGTGCGCGGCAAAGATAAACTGGATGTGCCTATCAAGTTCTTCTGGAACTATGCGGGCAATACCATCATCAACCAGCACTCGGATATCAATAAAACTCACGAGATTTTGCAGGACGACAGCAAATGCGAAATGATCGTGGTGATTGAGAACTTTATGACCGCCTCGGCGAAGTACGCCGATATCCTGCTGCCCGACCTGATGACCGTTGAACAGGAAGATATTATTCCCAACGACTACGCCGGGAATATGGGCTACCTGATCTTTATTCAGCCAGCAACAGCGCCAAAATTCGAACGCAAGCCGATCTACTGGATCTTAAGCGAAGTGGCGAAACGTCTGGGCGACGATGTGTACCAGAAGTTCACCGAAGGACGTTCTCAGGAGCAATGGCTGCAGTCTCTGTACGCCAAAATGCGCGCCAAAGACGCAGATTTGCCAACCTATGATGAGCTCAAAAAAATGGGTATCTACAAGCGCAAAGACCCGAACGGGCACTTTGTCGCCTACCAGAGCTTCCGCCAAGACCCAGAGGCCAATCCGTTAAAAACGCCGTCGGGCAAAATTGAAATCTACTCCAGCCGCCTGGCCGATATCGCCGCGAAATGGCAGCTTGAGAAAGACGAAACCATCAGCCCGCTGCCGGTTTACGCCTCCACCTTTGAAGGCTGGGACGACCCACTGCGCGGCACTTTCCCGCTACAGCTGTTTGGCTTCCACTTTAAAGCCCGTACCCACTCGAGCTACGGCAACGTTGATGTGCTGAAAGCCGCCTGTCGTCAGGAAGTGTGGCTCAACCCGCTGGATGCGCAGAAACGCGGGATCCAGAACGGCGACATGGTGCGCGTGTTTAACAGCCGCGGTGAACTGCGAATTCCGGCGAAAGTCACGCCGCGCATTATGCCGGGCGTGTCCGCAATGGGCCAGGGCGCCTGGCACGACGCCGAGATGAACGGCGACCGAATTGACCACGGTTCCTGCATCAACACGCTGACCACGCATCGCCCTTCTCCACTGGCGAAAGGCAACCCGCAGCACACCAACCTGGTTGAGATCGAGAAGGTATAAGGATTAGCCCATGAGCACCCAATACGGATTTTTCATCGATTCGGGCCGTTGCACCGGTTGCAAAACCTGCGAGCTGGCCTGTAAAGATTACAAAGACTTAACTCCGGACGTCAGCTTCCGTCGTATTTACGAATACGCGGGCGGCGACTGGCAGGAGGACAACGGCGTCTGGAACCAGAACGTCTTTGCCTATTACCTGTCCATCGCCTGTAACCACTGCGAAGACCCGGCCTGTACCAAAGTGTGCCCGAGCGGCGCGATGCACAAACGTGAAGATGGCTTTGTGGTGGTCAACGAAGATGTCTGCATCGGCTGCCGTTACTGTCACATGGCCTGCCCGTACGGCGCGCCGCAGTACAACGAAGCTAAAGGTCATATGACCAAATGCGACGGTTGTCATGAGCGCGTGGCGGAAGGCAAGAAGCCGATTTGCGTGGAGTCCTGCCCGCTGCGTGCGCTGGACTTTGGTCCTATCGAAGCGCTGCGTCAGAAGCACGGCACGCTTGCGGCGGTGGCGCCATTGCCGTCTGCACACTTCACCAAACCTAGCATTGTGATTAAACCCAACGCCAATGCACGTCCGTGCGGCGATACCACTGGCTATCTGGCCAATCCGAAGGAGGTGTGAGATGGGAAGCGGATGGCATGAATGGCCGCTGGTGCTGTTTACCGTACTGGGGCAGTGCGTAGCAGGCGCGACAATCGTCACCGGTTTAGGCTGGCTGGCGGCGCGCCATGAACCGGCGGATCGACGCCGTATTGTGCTCACTATGTTTTTCCTTTGGGTTATCATGGGGATCGCGTTCTTCGCCTCGGTGCTGCACCTTGGCTCACCGCTGCGGGCGTTCAACTCGCTGAACCGCGTAGGCGCGTCGGCGTTGAGTAATGAGATTGCCAGCGGCTCCGTGTTCTTTGCCGTTGGCGGTTTTTGGTGGCTGCTGTCGGTACTCGGAAAAATGCCTGCGGCGCTCGGACGCGTCTGGCTGCTGCTCAGCATGGTGCTGGGGTTGCTATTTGTCTGGGCGATGACGCGTGTTTATCAGATAGATACCGTGCCAACCTGGTATAATGGTTATACGACGGCATCGTTCTTCCTGACCGTCTTGCTCACCGGGCCGCTGTTTGCCGCGCTGCTGCTGAAGCTGGCGAAAGTGCCGTTTAACGGTAAGTTCTTCGCCGCGGTCAGCGTACTGGGCTATCTGCTCAGCGTGGCGGTCGTGGTGCTGCAAACCTCAGAGTTGGGCTTTATTCACAGCTCGGTTCAGCAGGCTAACGCGCTACTGCCGGACTGGGGCCGCTTACAGGTGTGGCGCTTCGTCCTGCTGGCAGCCGGTTTAGGCTGTTGGATCTGCCCGCTACTGCGCCGAGTGCCTCCGCGTGCTGCGGGGCTGGCGCTGGGGTTAGTCCTGATGCTGGTTGGCGAACTTATCGGTCGCGGGCTGTTCTATGGCCTGCATATGACCGTCGGCATGGCGATTGCCGGGTAAATCATCGGCGCGGGAGCTTTCCCGCGCCCCTATAAGGAAATGCAGTAATGAATGATGTTCAGCACAACGACGCCTTAGCGTTCTCTGCCCGAGTACTGGGTGCCCTGTTCTATTTCGCGCCGGATAGCGCGCTCGCCGAGCCGCTGGTTGCCGCGTTCACCGACGGTGAGTGGCTTGAGCAGTGGCCGTATGCCGTTGAACATGCCGATGCCCTTTCCGCAGGGTTTGCTGCACAAGGTGATGAGTCGCTTCCTCAGGCCTGGCAACGCCTGTTTATCGGGCCATCCGCGCTGCCGTCACCGCCGTGGGGTTCAGTCTGGCTGGATCGTGAGAACGTGCTGTTTGGCGACTCGACGCTGGCGCTGCGCCAGTGGATGCGTGAAAACCAGATTGCTTTCGATGTAGAGCAAAACGAGCCGGAAGATCACTTCGGTACCCTGCTGATGCTAGCGGCCTGGCTTTTGGAAAACGGCCGTGATGACGCCTGCTATCAACTGCTGGCCTGGCATCTCCTGCCGTGGGCGCCGCGCTTCCTAGCCGAGTTTATAGAGAAGGCCGAACACCCGTTCTTTATTGCGCTGGGGCAGCTTGCACAACAAACACTGGCGCAGTGGCAGTCCTCGCTGCTGATCCCCGTCGCTGACAAAAAGCTGTACCGCTAAGCCACCGGAAAAACGATGCAGCGTCTTCATCACTACCCCGATATTAAGGCGATGTTTCGTCGCCTGCTGATTGCTACCGTCATTGGCGTCCTCGCGGCGCTGGCGGTGGCGCTCTTTCGTCACGCGATGTATCTGGGGGAGTGGCTATTTCTCAGCAACGACAGCGGCAGCCTGGTCAACGCCGCCGAAGGGCTGGTGTGGTGGCGACGGCTGATGACCCCCGCTCTCGGCGGGCTTGCCGCCGGGATGCTGCTATGGGCATGGCAGCGCCACACTCGCCAGCGCCCGCACGCTCCAACCGACTACATGGAAGCGTTGGAAAGCGACGAAGGCAAGTTTGATACCGGTGCCAGCTTGATTAAATCCGCCGCCTCATTGCTGGTGGTTATTAGCGGTAGCGCCATCGGCCGCGAAGGGGCCATGATCCTGCTAGCCGCCCTCGCCGCCTCCTTTTTTGCCCAGCGCTTCACGCCGAAAGACGAGTGGAAGCTATGGATCGCCTGCGGGGCCGTCGCCGGGATGGCCAGTGCTTATCACGCACCGCTGGCGGGCAGTCTGTTTATCGCTGAAATCCTATTTGGCACCCTGATGCTGGCCTCGCTCGGCCCAGTGGTGATTGCCGCCGTGGTAGCGCTACTGACCACCCAGTTGATGAACGGCGGTGCGGAGCTGCTCTACCGCGTCGGCGACCTGCCCGAGCTTACCGCGACCCATTACACCCTGATGCTGGCTACCGGTCTGGTTTGTGGGCTGGGCGGCCCGTTGCTGATGTGGTTGATGGACACAAGCCACCAGGTCTTTCTGCGGCTGAAGCTATCGCCCCCCTGGCAGCTCGCGCTTGGTGGACTGTTTGTTGGTTTACTTTCGCTGTTAACCCCCGCTGTCTGGGGCAACGGTTATAGCGTGGTACAGGGTTTTCTGCTGACGCCGCCGAGCTTCGCCATTATCGCCGGGATCTTTGTGTGTAAACTGCTCGCCATTCTTGCCAGCAGCGGCTCGGGTGCGCCCGGGGGGGTCTTTACCCCTACGCTGTTTATTGGCCTGGCTGTCGGGATTTTGTTTGCTAATACGTGGGGGCTGGTGTTTCCTGCCCATGAGGCGATGGCAATACTGCTGGGGGTCACAGGAATGGCCACGCTGCTGGCGGCGACTACGCATGCGCCAATTATGTCGACGCTGATGATTTGTGAAATGACCGGGCAGTATACGTTACTACCCGGTTTACTGATCGCCAGCGTACTGGCGTCGGTGCTGTCGCGAACCTTACGCCAGAATTCTATCTACCGTCAGCACGTTGCGGAGCATCGCTAGGTCAACATACTGACTCAGCTCGCGCTGTTCCGGACGCGGCAGGTACGGCAGTTCGCCCACCAGCGGTGCCGGAAGTTTTTTGCTGAGGACATCGATAATTTCCGCGTAGTGCGCCAGACCGGGGTTGATACGATTCGCCACCCAGCCAATCAGCGGCAGGCCATCGTTAGCGATGGCCTGCGCGGTCAGCAACGCATGGTTAATGCAGCCTTCCTGAATGCCAACCACCATCAGCACCGGCAGTTGTTCCTGCACCACCCACTCCGAGAGCGGACGCAGATCGTTCATCAGGCTGCGCCAGCCGCCGGTCCCCTCAACCACCACGTTATCGACCTGCTGGCTCAGATTGGCCAGGCCGTCAGACAGTAAGGTGTAGTTGATGGGGCAACTGTGGGCGACGCTGCTCTCTTCTTCGCTCAGCGCAATCGGGTTGATAGCGTCATAGGGTAAGTCCAGCGATGAAACGGCCTGCAGAACCAGCGCATCTTTATTGCGCAGCCCCTCTGCGGTTTCCTTGCTGCCTTTAGCAACTGGTTTATAGCCTGCCACCCGTTTCCCGCTGGCGGCGAGCGCCTGCAATAGCGCACGAGAAACCACCGTCTTGCCGACAGAAGTATCAGTACCAGTAATAAAGAAACGATTAAGCATCACAAACTAACCCCACTCCTGCGCCATGAAAATATCATGGCAATTAATAATTCAACGGAGTGAAAGTTTACGTGATGCGTGAAAGGGCCAGATTGAGATAGCGCAATTTTTTGCAAAACTGCTAAAAATTGTTAACCCTGTAACAGTCTAATCAGCAATGTTCCATTATACAGCGCGTCTTTTACCAGCGCCGCCCCGGCCATGGTGCCGCGGTTCGAGAACTGCGTCTGCTCTACCGCAATGTGCTTGCTGTAGGCGGGCAGCGACTGCTGGCGAATACAATCGCCAATCGCCGGGAAGAGAATATCGGCCGCCTGATTAAACGGCGAGCCAATCAAAATTTTCTGCGGATTAAAGAGATTAACCATGATCGCGAGGATTCGCCCGACGTTGGTTCCGATGCTGCTGATGATATCCTTTGCCAGCAAATCCCCCTGCATCGCGGCCTGACACAGCCACTCCACGCTGAGCGGTTTTTGATGCAGCATGGAGCTCATCGACTGCTGCATGCGCACCTGGGTCAGTTCCATCACGCTTTCCACGCTGGCGATGGTCTCCAGACAGCCGTGGTTACCGCAATAGCAGCGCTTACCGTACGGATCGACTTGGGTATGACCGATCTCCACCAGGCTACTGCTACCGGCATGCAGTAAACGCCCATCGGTAATCACCCCTGCGCCAACGTTGTGGTCGATAACCACTTGAATCACATCGCGCGCGCCGCGTGATGCGCCAAACAGCGCCTCGGCCATCGTCCAGGCACTGATATCGTGCTGGATATACACCGGCACGCCGGTATGCGCCTCCAGCGTACCGCCTAGCGGAACATCGGTGACATCATAAAACGGCATACGGTGAATGATGCCGTTCTCGGTATCGATAATACCCGGCAGCGTTATGGCAATGGCGGTCAGACGTTCCAGCAGGTTCTGGTGGCGAATAAAGAACTGGTCAATATGGGACACTACGCGGCTAAGGAACGGAATCTCATCTTCAAGCGCAAGCTCAAGCTGCTCTTCCACCACCAGCTTACTGCTGAGGTCGCGCAGTGCCAGATGGATAACGCCCCGGCTGATGCGCACCGAAAGGTAGTGCCAGGCTTCCGTTTCCACCATCAGGCCCACGGCAGGACGGCCGCGGCTGCCCGCTTCCTGAATCTCCGTTTCCTGAACCAGGTGGGCTTCCAGCAGTTCGCGAACAATTTTGGTGATACTGGCGGGCGCCAGTTGCGCAAGGCGGGAAAGGTCGATACGCGACACCGGGCCGAGCTGATCAATAAGGCGATAAACCGCCCCTGCGTTGGTCTGCTTGATTTGATCAATATGCCCTGGCTGACTGTCCGCTACCACCGTAAAAACTCCCTTATTTTCGCGCTTCGAAATAAACACTTTGGGCTATGGTGAAGTACTTGAACGCCCTGCGTCAAATTTTTACTTAGCCTTGTGATTTACTGCACATTTTTTCACACATTTGGCAGCGAAACGCTCACCTTTGCCGCGTTTAACAGATGCTGTTTGAAACGCTGTGCCGCCTGGCTAAGCTCATGGTGTTTAGACCATACCAGCCACATTTCCGACACCGCATCCTCTTCGGCGATGGGCACCCAGCGCATTTCATGCAGCTGTACCCGGCGAAACGAGGCGGGCAGAATCGACACGCCAAGGCCCGAGGCGACCAGGCCGATAATCGTCATCGCCTCACCCACCTCCTGCGTGATGGTCGGCTCCGCATCGTAGCGGCGCATCAGGCCCAGAATATCATCGTACAGCCCGGTACCCACATGCGGGTCAAAAAAGACAAACGGCTCTTTCCCTAATTCTATCAAGCTCACCGCCGGTTTATTGGCAAGTGGATGGTCACGGTGGATCATCGCCAGCAGCGGTTCGCGCAGGATCACCTGCCAGTCGAGGGTGTCAGGAAGTTGGGTATTGCGCATCAGGCCCAGCTCAAGCGCCCCCTCCGTTAACGGCGAAATCTGCTCACGGGTATTGGTTTCTCGCGTCTGGATATGCACATCCGGGTAGCGCTGACGAAAGGTAGAGAGCGTGTCAGAAACCGCCTTGATAAACGGCGCTGAAGAGGTAAAGCCGATATGTAACTCTCCCGTCTCCCCGTGATGCAGACGGCTTGCCCGCGCGGCCGCTTCGTTCACCTGCAGCAAAATCTGGCGGCTATCGGCAAGAAACTGCCGCCCCGCTTCCGTCAGGCTCACGCTGCGGTTGGTACGGGCAAACAGCCGCGCCCCAACTTGTTGCTCAAGTATCTGGATCTGCTGGCTTAACGGCGGCTGGGAAATATTGAGCCGCGCCGCCGCGCGGCCAAAGTGCAGCTCTTCGGCGACGGCGATGAAATAGCGTAAATGGCGAAGTTCAATATTCATATTTTAAAAGTATCAATTGAGATTATTAATATATTAGACAGAATATTTACAATTTCCTACTCTGATTATGTGACCTGAGTCGATATTACCCACTGTTTTATGCAAGGATTTCCCGTGAGCCGTACAACCACCGCAGACGACGCGCCTGCCATTGATGTCCGCGATGATACCCCCCTTCAGTCAAACGCTTTTATTCGCCGCGGTACGCCTGCCTTTATTCGGGTAACGCTCGCGCTGTTCTCCGCCGGGCTGGCAACCTTCGCGCTGCTGTACTGCGTACAGCCAATCCTGCCGGTGCTGTCGCATGAGTTCGGCATTTCGCCTGCGGGGAGCAGTATTTCGCTCTCTATCTCGACGGCAATGCTGGCGGTCGGCCTGCTGTTTACCGGCCCGCTCTCCGATGCCATCGGCCGTAAAAAGGTGATGGTCACCGCGCTGCTGTTGGCCTCCTGCTGCTCGCTGCTCTCCACGATGATGACCAGTTGGCACGGCATTCTGATAATGCGCGCGCTGATTGGCCTGTCGCTTAGCGGCGTGGCGGCGGTCGGCATGACCTACCTCAGCGAAGAAATCCATCCCAGCTTTGTCGCCTTTTCAATGGGGCTGTATATCAGCGGGAACTCGATAGGCGGGATGAGTGGACGCCTGTTGACCGGGGTCTTTACCGATTTCTTTGGCTGGCGCGTAGCGTTGGCGGTTATCAGCGCCTTTGCGCTGGCTTCAGCGGTGATGTTCTGGCGCATTTTGCCGGAGTCTCGCCACTTCCGCCCAAGCTCACTAAAACCGAAAACGCTGCTGATTAACCTGCATCTGCACTGGCGCGACCGTGGTCTGCCGCTGCTGTTTGTGGAAGGTTTTCTGCTGATGGGCGCGTTCGTCACCCTCTTTAACTACATCGGCTATCGCCTGATGCTGTCGCCGTGGTCGCTCAACCAGGCGGTGGTTGGCCTGCTCTCGGTGGCCTATCTGACCGGCACCTGGAGTTCGCCAAAAGCGGGGATGATGACCACACGCTACGGTCGCGGGCCGGTGATGATCTTCTTTACTGGGGTAATGCTGCTCGGCCTGCTGCTCACGCTGTTCTCACCGTTATGGGTGATTTTCCCCGGTATGCTGCTCTTTTCCGCTGGGTTCTTTGCCGCCCACTCGGTTGCCAGCAGCTGGATTGGCCCGCGTGCGCGCCGTGCCAGAGGCCAGGCATCGTCGCTGTATCTGTTCAGCTACTACCTCGGCTCCAGCATCGCCGGGACGCTTGGCGGCGTGTTCTGGCACAACTACGGCTGGAACGGCGTCGGTGGATTTATCGCATTGCTGTTAGTTGGCGCGCTGCTGGTAGGCTTCACCTTACATAAGCGCCTGCATTAATCCACAACGCCACGTAGCCCGGACGAGGTAACGCCGACTCCGGGACATCCCCGGCGGCGCTCCGCCTGGACGGGCTACGGTACTGATAACTAATACTTATACTATTGACATAAAATGCGTTGCCATCTCGCCATACTAGCTGGCAATTCCTATAATGGCCCCACTTTTGTCTTACCAATGTAGCGCTATGACGACCAGTGTCAGCAATACCCAACTGAACCTACGCATTATCTCGATCGTTGTTTTCACCTGTATCTGCTACCTCTCTATCGGTCTGCCGCTCGCCGTGCTGCCGGGCTTTATCCACTACAACCTCGGCTACAGCACCCTGGTTGCTGGCGCGGTAATCAGCCTGCAGTACATTTCGACGCTGGTCAGCCGACCGCACGCCGGGCGCTATACCGATATCTGGGGGCCTAAAAAAGTCGTCAGCCTGGGGATCATCTGCTGCCTGATGAGCGGCCTGTTCACCCTCGCGGCAGCAGCGGCTCACGCTAGCCCCATTATAGCGGTAGCGCTGCTGCTGGTCGGTCGCGTTTTCCTCGGCGTAGGCGAAAGCTTCACCTCCACCGGCTCGACGCTATGGGGGATCAAAACCGTCGGCGCGATTCACACCTCGCGGGTCATCTCCTGGAACGGCGTTGCTACCTATGTGGCGATGGCGGCGGGTGCACCACTGGGCGTTGTGCTCAACGGCTGGTTTGGCATCAGCGGTTTTGCCGCACTGATTGTGATTATTGCCGTCGTGGGGCTGCTGTTTGCCCGTACCCGCGCCGACGTCAGCGTCAGCGCCGGGGTCAGAGCGCCCTTTCACGTGGTGGCCCGCAAAATCTGGCCATACGGTCTGGGCCTCGGGTTGGGTACCGTTGGTTTCGGGGTGATTGCCACCTTTATCACCCTCTACTTCTCCTCGCACGTCTGGACGGGCGCGGCGTTTACCCTGTCGCTGTTCAGCATTGGCTTTATCTGTATTCGTCTGGTGCTTGGCAACACCATCACCCGTTTCGGCGGGCTTCGGGTATCGCTTATCTGCTATGTGGTGGAGTGCCTGGGGCTGTTGATCATCTGGTTTGCACCGAATGCATGGGTGGCCGGCGTCGGCGCGTTCCTGACCGGTTCTGGCTTCTCGCTGGTCTTCCCGGCGCTCGGCGTTGAAGCCGTGAAGCAGGTGGAAGAGCAAAATCAGGGAACCGCGTTGGGCACCTATTCCGCGTTTCTCGACCTGGCACTTGGCCTCACCGGCCCGGTAGCGGGCTGGATTGCCGGCTATCAGGGCTTAGGTAGCATTTACCTGATTGCCGCTATCGTCGTGGCCTGGGCCTTCGCGCTGATCCTGCGCGTGTACCTTTCCCAGCGCGCCAGACAGACCCCCTGCCAGAGCTAACTCCTTGTGGGGCGGTCAAAAACCGCCCCGTTACGGATGTACAACAAATCTCGTACATTACGTTACACGCCGAAACCAATCACTCACGGAAAGCCGACTCGCTCATCGATATAGTTATTTCAACGGCCCCGCAGTGGGGTTGAATGAAAAAACCAATTCGAGGGTATCAGAATGAAAAAAGTATTAGCTCTGGTTGTTGCCGCTGCTATGGGTCTGTCTTCCGCTGCATTTGCTGCTGACGCAACTGCAACTCCGGCTCCGGCTGCTTCCGCTACCGCAACTCACGCGGCACCGGCTAAAGCCACTCACCACAAAAAACACAAGAAAGAAGCCGCTAAACCAGCTGCAGAGCAGAAAGCTCAGGCCGCTAAAAAGCACAAAAAAGCCGCTGCTAAACCAGCCGTAGCGCAGAAAGCTCAGGCTGCTAAAAAACACAAAAAAGCCGCGGCTAAACCAGCTGTAGCGCAGAAAGCTCAGGCTGCTAAAAAGCATCACAAAGCAGCAACCAAACCAGCTGTAGCGCAGAAAGCTCAGGCTGCTAAAAAGCACCACAAAGCCGCTGCTAAACCAGCTGTAGCACAGAAAGCTCAGGCTGCTAAAAAGCATCACAAAGCCGCTAAACACACTGCTGCTAAACCAGCCGCTCAGCCAGCTGCATAATCATTCTTGATAACATGTCTGCGTAGCAATACGCTGATACAGGTGGCGCCAGGAGGCTGGCAGCAATGCTGAATCCGGGTGGCCACCTGAGTTAATCAATTATCGTATCGGCGCTTATATAGCGCCGATTTTTTCCCCGGAGAGCAATCATGTTGCGGCGCTATCGTTTCGAGCTCATCCTGGCATTCCTTATCATCTGCGCACTGATCGCAACCCAGTTTTTCTTTTACTGAGCGTAGTTCGCTGATTTTACTCCCACTTTTCATTTCTCCCGTCTATAGTAGTCTCATTGGGTTTATTTTTTATAATCATAATTGCCCCATCAGAGAGTGATATGCGTACAGCCGCTGTGTGTTGTTTACTGGGAACGTTATCCGTACTACCGTTGATTTCCCACGCTGATGACGATGATATTGGCATCAGTGCAAAAGATATTAAAACCCTGTTCTTTGGTCAGGACGATCGTACTCTTGTCAGCCATCCCGCCCAGGCACCCTGGGATGCGATTGGCCAGCTGGAAACCGCCAGCGGCAATCTGTGTACGGCAACCTTGATCTCTCCCCACCTGGCGCTAACCGCCGGGCACTGCCTGCTTGAGCCACCGCGCGGCAAGCTGGATAAAGCCGTCGCGCTGCGTTTTGTGTCGCAGAAAGGGACCTGGCGCTATGAAATTCATGATATTGAAGGCCGTGTCGATCCTTCTTTAGGTAAGCGTCTGAAAGCGGATGGCGACGGCTGGATTGTTCCTGCTTCTGCCGCGCCGTGGGATTTTGGCATTATCGTGTTGCGCAACCCGCCTTCTGGCATTACGCCGCTGCCGGTATTTGCGGGCAATAAAGACGATCTCACCGCCGCGCTGAAAGCAACAGGCCGCAAAGTCACCCAGTCAGGCTATCCGCTTGACCATCTTGATTCGCTGTACAGCCATGAGGATTGTACGGTAACGGGATGGGCGCAGACGTCGGTGCTTTCTCACCAGTGCGATACGCTACCGGGCGATAGCGGTTCACCGCTGCTGCTGAAAACGGACACCGGCTGGCAGGTGATTGCCGTACAAAGCTCCGCGCCAGCGGCAAAAGACCGCCAGCGTGCCGACAACCGCGCCATCTCGGTGACCGGTTTTCGCGATAAGCTGGAAGCGCTGGCCGCCGGAAACTAACTCTGCCGCTGCTGGTGACGTAACGCCAGCAGCGACGAGAGCGGCATGGGTTCGCTGAAGTAAAATCCTTGCAGTTGGTCACAGCCTGCGAGCCGCAGCAGCTTCATTTGTTTCTCCGTTTCAACCCCTTCTGCAATCACCGTCATGCCGAGCGCGCTGGCAATACGAATGGTCCCGCCGACCAGCGCTGCCGCCTGATCGTCATCGTCCACCAGCCCGGCCAGCGATTTGTCGATTTTAATGGTGTCGAAGTTAAACCGACGCAGGTAACCAATGCTGGAATACCCGGTGCCGAAGTCATCCAGCGCCACGGCGGTACCCAACGCTTTCAACGCGGAAATCGCCGCCCTTGCCCGTTCCGGTCTTTCGAGTACGTAGGTCTCGGTGACTTCAAGCTGCAGCCGTGCTGGCGGGAAGCCGGAGGATTTCAGCACGCTTGAGACCTTATCCTCAAACTCCGGGTCGCGGAACTGGGCCGGCGAGATATTCACCGACAGCTTCAAATCGTTATGTGCCAGCAGATCCCGACAGGCTCGTGCCAGCACAAACTGTCCGAGCGAATAGATAAGCCCACTGGTCTCGGCAATGGTAATAAACGCATCCGGCATCAGTTCGCCCTTCGCCCGCCGCGGCCAGCGCACCAGCGCTTCCACCCCAACCATCGCCTGCGAGCGAGCGCAGACGATCGGCTGATACCAGACCTCAAATTCATCATGCTCCAGCCCGTGGCGAATATCGTTCTCCAGCGACAGTTGATATTCGCGAGCACTGCTCAGCTCGGCGTCGTAGTGGGTAATACGCCCTTTGCCGGTGATTTTTGAGTGATACATGGCGATATCCGCCTGACGGAACAGCTCCGAGGTGGTTTTCTCCTGTAGCGTACCGCTGGCGATACCAAGGCTGGCGCTGATATGTAACGTTCGCTCGCCGATGCGGATCGGCGTACTCAGGTAGTCCAGCACGCTACCGGCAAACGCCGATGCGCTGGCTTCAGAGTGCGTGCCGCCAACGGTCATCGCAAATTCATCGCCGCCCATACGCGCCAGCATACCGCCGGGCGGCACCAGCGTTTGCAGCATATCCGCAATACGAATAATCAGAATGTCACCGACATCATGGCCATAAATGTCGTTAACGTCTTTG
This sequence comes from Kluyvera sp. CHPC 1.2972, assembly GCF_036759925.1. Lineage (NCBI taxonomy): Bacteria > Pseudomonadati > Pseudomonadota > Gammaproteobacteria > Enterobacterales > Enterobacteriaceae > Kluyvera > Kluyvera sp. CHPC 1.2972. The sequence continues at coordinate 95,113 of NZ_JAPKIB010000012.1, forward strand.
AAACCATCAAGATCGATAAATACCACCGTTTTGATATCCCGGTCGCCACGGCGGCTGATGCGCTCAAGTTGTTCAATCAGCGCTCGGCGGTTTGGCAGATGGCTGAGCCAATCGGTTAGCGCAATCTCCCGCGCCTGCCGTTCGCCGCTTGCGAGCTTCCACAGCCCCAGGCTACTCACGAGAATAAACAGCAGAATCAACCCGGTTGCCAGCAGCACGATTTCACGAATTTCCGGCGAGGCCGCCTGCGCCGCCTCCACGCCTGGCTGGCGCAGCTGCCAGTTAAGCCAGCCGACCACGTCTCCGCCGGACGTCCGTACCGGAATGTTGTATTTATTTTGCGGCGAGTCGATGAGCGTCAGGTTTTCAATCTGGAAGGTATTGCCAAGGGTACTTAGCAGCGTCGGGTTAATGTGCCGGGTAATCACCAGATAGCGACGAGTCGCGTCATAAACCTTCAACCGCCCAACCATGGGGCGAATCAGGCCAATACCAATAAAGGCGAGACCTTCCCGGGTTTTGGTTATCCCGGCAACGTTATTTTTTCCGCGACGCAGTGGGTCTTCATTTTGGGCTATCAATGCTTTCAGCCCATTACCAAAAAAAGCCAGATCGTGCTCATTAAACGGCGAACTGCGAAACGATCCCCACAGCACCCGGTAGTTCTCATCCAGGACGAAGGTGCCGTCATAGAGATTGTTGATTTTAAAACCGGCGCCCCAGGTGTTGTACAGCCAGGTGGTGTCCAGCTTTGGCGCATAGACCTCCCGCACCGCATCGTCCCAGATGGCGTTATCAATAACCAGTGAGAGGACGCGATTGATAGACGTCTGCATCGCGCCGTCAACGGAGAGCGCCGATCGGCGAGCGTCGATATCATTGGTTTTGCTGGTAATGAGGCTTTGGGAAAGGTAGAGAAGCGAAATAATCGAAAAAATCAGGCCAATGCCCGCGAAAAAGATAATCACGAACAGCGTTCTGGCCGTGGCGATATTACGCCAGCGTGACGGATCGAACATAGTTCACCCTCGCATCAAATACGCTAACCCTTTGTTACAAGCGTAATACAGACACGAGATTTCGCTGCCCGATTTCTCAGGCAGCGATCACATCAGGCGAGCTTGATCATCACCATGCCGACCAACAGCAGACCTAATCCCAGCCAGCCTTTGTTGTTCAGGCGCTGGCCGAAGAGGATCCACCCCGCCGCCAGCGTCGCAGCGACACCGAAACCACCCCAGATGGCGTAGGCAACGGAGAGGTCAATCCCCTTCACCGCCTGTGACAGCGCACTGAACGCGGCCAGTACGGCGACCAGCGACAGGATACCGTAGCTTTTGCGGCGGAAGCCGTCAGAGAACTTGAGGAAAATATTAGCGACAATTTCCAGTACGATGGAGCCTGCCAGCCATAAGCCGTGAATCATCTCAAAGTTATGCATGATTCACCTCTTTGTGCAGCGTTTTGTTCGCCTTCGCGGGCTTACGGGTACCGGACTTAATCAGTACGATACCGGCAATCAAGGTTGCCAGACCCGCGGCTTTCATCACCGTAAGGCTTTCGTCAAACAGCAGTACGCTGAACAGGGTGATCAATACGATACCAATGCCTTCCCACAGCGCATAGGCCACACCCAGAGCGATTTTTTTAACCGCAAACGAAAGGAAAATATACGACAAGGCGATCATCACGAGCATCAAAATAAAGCCGGTGTTTCCATCCGATACGCTCGCCCATTTCATAGAAAGCGTACCAGTAATTTCAGCAACAATGGCCAGGGCTAATAAAATCCAGTAAAACATGGTCCTTCTCCTGCATGAGAATATAATCCGTGCAGTTCGCGGCGATGCGCAAACCGAAATAAAATGATTAAAATTTAGCTCAAACGAAGAAGGGTACTATAGCGCGTTGCGCCAGTGCTGCTCACCACAGAAGGCAGAAAAGGAAGGCAAAACAGAAGGTTTGGTAAAGCTGAACGTCCTGAACATATTGTCCATAAAATTACAATTATCCGCGGTATTGCTTCTCATCGTTGCGGATTAAAATTGTCCTCGGTAGTTAAACACAGCTAATTTCTAACACAGATGTCGAAGTATCTCAAAATGTTTGCAAATCTTTACTGAGGTGGTTTGATATTAATGCATTTATTATTAGTTGATTCGCAATTATCATATTCTGCATAGGTATTAGCAGGAGCTAACAACATGTCCAGGCCGATCATTACGCTTAATGGATTAAAAATTGTCATCATGCTGGGCATGCTGGTCATCATTCTCACCGGCATTCGTTTTGCCGCTGACATCATCGTGCCGTTCGTGCTGGCGCTGTTTATCGCCGTGGTGCTGAACCCGGTGGTGCAACTGATGGTGCGCTGGCGCGTACCGCGCGTGCTGGGGATTTCACTGCTGATTGGGGTGATTATTCTCGCCGCCGTGCTCCTGCTGGCCACGCTTGGCACCTCGCTAAACGAACTGACGCGCACCCTGCCGCAGTACCGTTCATCATTGGCAGTGCCCATCTATAATCTTGAACCCTGGCTGCAGCGTTTTGGCATCAGCGTCAGCCCGGATGAACTGATTAAGTATATCGATCCTAATGCCGCTATGACGCTGGTTTCACGCTTTCTGACCCAGCTCTCAAACGCCATGTCGTCGATCTTTTTACTGCTGCTGACGGTGGTGTTTATGCTACTGGAAGTTCCGCAACTCCCGGCCAAACTGCAGCAAATTATGGCAAAACCGACGGAAGGGATGGCGGCAATACAGCGGGCGCTCGATAGCGTAAGCCACTATCTGGTGCTGAAAACGGCGATCAGCGTGGTGACAGGTTTGGTGGTGTGGGCGATGCTGGAGTTGCTCGGGGTGCGTTTTGCCTTTATCTGGGGGCTGCTGGCATTTGCGCTCAACTATATTCCGAATATCGGTTCGGTGCTGGCGGCCATTCCCCCTATCCTTCAGGTGCTGGTGTTCAGCGGTTTCTATGATGCACTGATCGTCCTGGCGGGTTATCTGGTGATCAACCTCGTGTTCGGCAATATTCTCGAGCCCCGCATCATGGGGCGCGGCCTGGGACTCTCGACGTTAGTGGTGTTTCTGTCGTTAATCTTCTGGGGCTGGCTGCTGGGCCCGGTCGGCATGCTGCTCTCCGTCCCGCTGACCATCATCGTTAAAATTGCCCTTGAGCAGACCGAAGGCGGCAAAAGCATCGCCATCCTGCTCAGCGACTTAAGCAAATAGCGTCAGAACAGCGACAGCATCAGCGCCACGGGAAAGCTAAACGGCCAGGTGGCGCCAATTAACAGCGTCGCAATCAGGCGAATTGAGGTGCTTTCGCGGGTAAGAAACCAGGTAATAATGGCGCAGATAACCGCCATCACGGCGTAGAAGATGAGCATATGTTGATATAGCGTCACCAATCGAGTCCTTGTAATTGATCGTTAAAGCGGCGCAATATGCTACGTTTTTTGACGTACATCAAGTTTTTCGCCACTTATCGCTGAAATGTTGTGCGATCCAGATATTCGGCTCCAGCCGAATTAACTGCTAAAAAGAGAAAACCCAGCACTACGTTACGCCGTGCCGGGTTTTATTTCTGTGACACGCTGTACGGTTAGCGTTTTGGCACGGTGGACGCGAAGATGCTGTCCGTGGTGGGATCGCTCACATAGTGGTTGGGGTCGTACTGCGGCACTAAGTTTACCTTTTCCGTATCCCAGGCCTGCGCGAGGCAGGCGGCGCTCACGCGGTTTTGACCTTCACAGGTCGCCACACGACTGGCTGAATAGTAGGTCCCAATTCCCATTACCACGGCAATCACCGCAGCAGAACACACGATACTTTTTTTCATTTTTCTGGCTATACCCGGTTTTACAACGGCGCGGATCCTCGCACGTTGCACCGGGTATGTCAAAAACAAGGGAGAGGTAGCGGCAGGCATCCGCGCCTACCGCGAAGGGGGTAAATGATGAGGAAAGGTCGCTAGTGACCCGCAGGTTTATATCTCTCAAAAGCCGCCAGCCAATCGTACCTGGTCAGAGTGCCGACCTCTTTCTCCCCTTCCTCCAGTTTGATGATTAGCCTTCGCTTATTGATGCTCTCCTGATTAAAGAAATAAGGCGTCAGCCTCTTTGCCAGCGACGCATACATCTCCTGAGCGATACTTTCACCAGCCTCGGGACCATATTTCTCAAACTCATTTTTGATATCCTGAAAATCCTGATTCACGCATCCTCCCAAACGAAAACGCGTTCAACGCGTGTTCAATGTTTTATCATCACATGGCGAACCACGGTGTAATCTTCCAACCCGTAGACAGACATATCCTTACCGTAGCCTGAGAGCTTCTGTCCGCCGTGCGGCATTTCGCTGACCAGCATAAAGTGCGTGTTCACCCAAGTGCAACCATACTGTAAGCGTGCGCTCAGTCGATGCGCACGCCCGACGTCCTGCGTCCACACCGATGATGCCAGCCCATACTGGGAGTCGTTGGCCCAACCCAGCACCTGCTCTTCGGTATCAAACACCGTGACGCTCACCACCGGGCCGAAGACTTCGCGCTGGACAATATCATCTTCCTGTTTTGCCCCCGCCAGCAGCGTTGGCTGGAAGTAATAGCCAGCGCCAGCCGCTTTCTCGCCGCCGGTCACCACCTTAATATGCGGCAGCGCTTTAGCACGCGCTACGGCATCGCTCACCCGCGCCAGGTGCGCCTGCGAACTGAGTGGCCCCAGTTCCGTACTTTCATCTTCCGGTGCCCCGGATTTCAGGCTCGCGATTGCTGCACCGAGTTTCTCCACCAGCCGTTCATAAACGCCCTTCTGCGCGTAGATTCGGCAGGCGGCCGTGCAGTCCTGCCCGGCATTGTAGAAACCAAAGGTTCTAACCCCTTCTACCACCGCATCAATATCGGCATCGTCAAACACCATCACCGGCGCTTTGCCACCAAGCTCCATATGCGTACGCTTAATCGACGACGCGGTATGGGCGATAATGTGCTCCCCAGTGGCAATCGAACCGGTCAGCGACACCATCCGCACTTTAGCGTGCCCGGTTAGCGGGTCACCCACCGTTTTACCGCGGCCAAACAGCACGTTCAGCACCCCCGCCGGGAAGATATCTTTCGCCAACTCCGCCAGGGTTAATGCGGTGAGCGGCGTGATTTCGGACGGTTTGATCACCACGCAGTTCCCCGCCGCCAGCGCCGGAGCCAGCTTCCAGGCCGCCATCATCAGCGGATAGTTCCACGGCGCAATCGAAGCCACCACGCCCACCGGGTCACGTCGAATCATCGAGGTGTGGCCTTCCAGATATTCACCGGCGGCCAGTCCGTTCAGACAGCGCGCAGCACCGGCGAAGAAACGGAATACATCCACCACCGCCGGAATTTCATCATTGGTCACGCAGTGCAGCGGTTTGCCGCAGTTGAGTGATTCCAGACGGGCAAAGGTGGCGGCGTGTTCTTCAATGACATCTGCCAGCTTGAGCAGGCACTCTGCACGATGCTTCGGCGTGGTTTGCCCCCACTGCACAAACGCCCGGTCAGCAGCGTTCACCGCGGCATCCACCTGGGCCGCCGAGGCTTCGGTAATCGTCAGCAGGATCTCACCCGTTGCAGGATTGTAGACCGGTTGGGACTCCCCTTCACCTGCGACCAGTTCACCATTAATCAGTAACTTATGTTGCATAGCATGATCCTGTTTTATTTAAATGTCGTACCACCGTTGGCGGCCCCATCGTCTTCGCGAGTCAGCCACCACGCCCCTAAAATCGGTATCATCGTTAACAGCATGACCATCAGCGCGACCACGTTGGTCACAGGCACATCGCGAGGTCGGCCAAGCTGGTTCAACAGCCACAGCGGCAACGTACGCTCATGCCCGGCAGTAAATGTTGTGACGATAATTTCATCAAACGACAACGCAAATGCCAGCATGCCCCCGGCCAGCAGCGCCGAGCCTAAATTTGGCAGCACCACGTGACGGAAGGTTTGCCAGCCGTTCGCGCCCAGATCCATCGATGCTTCCACCAGGTTCCACGAGGTCCGGCGGAATCGGGCAATCACGTTGTTAAACACCACCACTACGCAGAACGTGGCGTGGCCAATAACAATGGTGATCAGTCCAGGCTCCAGATTGACCGCTTTAAAGGCGGTCAGCAGCGCCAGGCCGGTAACGATCCCCGGCAGTGCGATCGGCAGCATCAGCAACAGCGAAATAGCGCTTTTGCCGAAAAAGTCACGCCGCCACAGCGCTGCTGCAGCAAGCGTGCCAAGTACCAATGCAATCGCCGTCGACAGCGCCGCAATTTTTAGTGACAGTGTCACGGAATCGAAGATATCCCCACGCGATGCTGCTTCGCTGAACCAGTGCAGCGTCAGGCCTTTCGGCGGGAAGCTGAACGCCGCGTCTTCGGTGTTGAAGGCGTAAATGGCGATGATCGCTAGCGGGAAATGCAGGAAGATAACCCCGCCCCAGGCGGCAATTTTGAGAAACAGCGGTGCCCTTTCAGAGTGCATCGAACGCTCCCAGGCGCTTCACGAACGCCAGATAGAGGGCAATCAGCACGATGGGCACCAGCGTAAACGCCGCCGCCATAGGCATATTGCCGATAGCACCCTGCTGGGAATAGACCATGTTGCCAATGAAATAACCCGGCGGCCCCACCAGCTGCGGCACGATAAAATCGCCGAGGGTCAGTGAGAAGGTAAAAATGGAACCCGCAGCAATCCCGGGGATCGCCATCGGTACCACCACGTGGAGAAAGGTCTGGCGTGGGCGCGCACCGAGATCAGCGGAAGCCTGAAGCAGCGAACCGGGAATACGCTCCAGCGCCGCCTGCACTGGCAGGATCATAAACGGCAGCCAGATATAGACGAACACCAGGAAACGCCCCAGCCCGGAGGTAGACAGCGTATTGCCGCCGACGCCGGGCACCGTCAGAATCGCCGCCAGCAGCGTCTCCAGACCCAGATGGTTCAGAAACCACTGCGCCACTCCATCCTTTGCCAGCAACAGCGTCCAGGCGTAGGCTTTGACGATATAGCTGGCCCACATCGGCAGCATCACCGCGACGTAGAAAAAGGCCTTTTGCTTGCCGCTGGTGTAGCGCGCCATATACCACGCCATCGGGAACGCCAGCAGCGCGCTCGCCATGGTAACTGCCAGCGCCATCACCAGCGTACGGATAATGATGTCGTAGTTGGCGGGGTTAAACAGCGCGTAGAGGTTCGCCAGCGTCAGCGTTGGCGTAACGGACATGGTGAAATCGTCGAAGGTGTAAAACCCTTGCCACAGCAGCGTCAGCAGTGAGCCAAAATAGACAATCCCAAACCACATCAGCGGGCCGAGTAGTAACAGAAATAGCCCGAGTGTGGGCCTGCGCCAGAACAGGCTGGATACGCGACCCTGACGGCGAGCGGGAGGAACCGGCGTCATACTCATCTCCATTCACCTCCCTCCGTCCAGCGCCACCATGGCATCGCGCGCCCATGAAGCCTGCACCACGTGACCCACGGCCGGGCCTTCGGCAGTTAGCCCCGCGGAGAAGTTAGCCTGGCTAACCAGCAGTTTTTCACCGCCCTCCAACAGCAGTTCATAGCGCGTCGCCGCCCCCTGGTACTGCACTGCCTGTATACGCCCCTGAACCTGAACCTCGCCGCCTTCGTTGAGACGAATATGCTCCGGGCGCAGCGCCCAGCTTCCCGTCATTCCGCAGAGCGTTTCCGCCATCGCCGGGGCGAACACGTTAGAGGTGCCGACAAAGCTTGCCACAAACGGCGTGCGCGGGCGCAGATACAGCGCGCGCGGCGTATCCACCTGCTCAATACGCCCATTGTTGAACACCGCCACCCGGTCAGACATCGACAGCGCTTCCCCCTGATCGTGGGTGACGAAAATAAAGGTGATACCGAGGTCCTGCTGGAGCTTTTTTAACTCGAACTGCATCTGCTCACGCAGTTTCAGGTCCAGCGCCCCCAGCGGTTCATCCAGCAGCAGCACCCGCGGCTCGTTCACCAGCGCACGGGCAATTGCCACGCGCTGACGCTGGCCGCCGGATAGCTGAGAAGGCTTGCGCCCGCCCACAAAGCCAAGAGCCACTTTTTCCAGCGCCTGCGCCGCTTTTGCCTGACGCTCTTTTTTACCGACGCCTTTCACCATCAGGCCGTAGGCAACGTTATCGAGCACCGACATATGCGGAAACAGCGCGTAATCCTGGAAGACAGTGTTGACGTCCCGCTCCCAGGGCGGCAGTTCGCTGGCATGTTTACCAAAAATAGAGATAGCGCCGCCGGAAAGCTGTTCAAACCCGGCGATCAGCCGCAGACAGGTGGTTTTGCCGGAGCCAGACGGCCCCAGCATGGAAAAAAACTCCCCATCGTGGATGGCAATGCTGACGCCATCCACCGCCCGAACGTCACCATAAAGTCGCGAGACGTCATGAAACTCAACTGCATACGTCATGTTGGACTCCCGGATGATTAGCGACCGCCCATAATGGCGATATAGTCCTGCGTCCAACGGCTGTAAGGCACGTATTTACCGCCTTCGGCGATAGGCGTTTTCCAGAAAGCGATTTTATCGAAGAAGCTGTAGCCGTTAGTCTCACAACCTTTGTCACCCAGCAGCGTGCTGGCTTTACAGCCTTCCGGCACCACCGGCAGCGAACCAAACCACGCGGCTACATCGCCCTGAACCTTCGGCGTTAACGACCAGTTCATCCATTTGTAGGCGCAGACCGGGTGCTTCGCTTCAGCGTGCAGCATGGTGGTATCCGCCCAGCCGGTGACGCCCTCTTTCGGGAAGACGGTGGCAATCGGCTGCCCTTCACCTTTCAGCCCGTTGGCCTGATACGGCCAGGCGATGGAGGCCACCACGCCTTCGTTTTTGAAGTCGCTCATCTGTACGGTGGTATCGTGCCAGTAGCGGTGGATCAGCTCATGCTGATCGCGCAACACCTTCAGTACGGCCTGATATTGCGCTTCGGTAAGCTGGTACGGGTCGCTGATGCCCAATTGTGGCTGGGTCGCTTTGACAAACAGCGCCGCATCGGCGATGTAGATCGGGCCGTCATAGGCCTGTACGCGACCCTGGTTGGTTTTGCCATCCGGCAGATTTTGTTTAACGAAGATAACGTTCCAGGAATCTGGCGGCGTTGGGAAGGTTTTGGTGTTGTACATCAGCAGGTTCGGGCCCCACTGATACGGCGTGCCGTAAACTTTACCGTCGACGTTAAACCAGGCCCCTTTTTCCAGACGCGGGTCGAGGGTTTTCCAGTTCTCAATCAGCGCCGTATTAATTGGCTGCACGCGTTTGCCCATGATCAGGCGCAGCGAGGCATCACCCGAGGCGGTCACCAGGTCGTAGCCCCCTTTCGCCATCAGGCTCACCATCTCATCAGAGGTCGCGGCAGTTTTCACGTTGACCTGGCAACCGGTATCTTTTTCAAACTGCGTCACCCAGTCATAGCCTTTGTCGGTCTGACCCCGTTCGATGTATCCCGGCCAGGCGATAATATCCAGCCGACCTTCCGCTTTACCCAGCGACGTGGGCGGTTCGGCGGCGTTGGCGGTCGCGACGGTCATGACCAGCGCGCACAGGCTGCTGCGGGCAAATTTCTTGCTCATAAGGTTATTACTCCTGTCACAATGAATTTGAGCGGCAGCCTTGCCGTAAAAATATCTCCCTTACTAAAAATAGACATCGCCACGCGCGCCATTCGTACCGCCGAAAGATATTTGCACAGGTTGTGACCAAGGGCGCATTCCGCAAAAATGGGAAACGTATGGAGATAATATGGATTATAGACAAGGAGTTACCGGCCAAAGGCGTTATGCATATTTCCTATGACCGGGAGTTATCAGGACCGCTATCAGGGAATGACAGATGCCGCCAGGGCGTTATTTCATCATCTCGCGAATCAGCGCGCCGAGGGTTTCTACCGCCCGTTCTTCACGCTCGCTCCATCCCCAGGCGGTATTAAACCGGAAGAATGAAGCCCAGTTATCGGTTGTGGAGAACATTTTGCCCGGCGCGATGCTGATATGGTGCTCCAGTGCTTTTGCGCTCAACACACCAGCGTCAAGCCCCGCCGGTAGCTCCAGCCATAGAAAATAACCGCTGTCATTATGATGGATATGCACCTCTGGAGGTAGCGCGCGCATCAGTGCCTGCCAGGCCTGCTGTTTGCGCTCAGCAAGCTGACGACGCAGACGTCTCAGGTGCGCGTCATAACGTTTGGTCGCCAGATAGTCGACCAGCGCCAGCTGCATCGGCGAGCTGGTCGATAACGTGCTCATCAACTGTAAATGTTGAATACGCCGGGCATGCTTGCCCGCCGCCACCCAGCCAATACGGAACCCCGGCACCAGGCATTTTGAAAATGAACTGCAGTGCAGCGTCATATCACTTTTATCCCACGCCTTTGCGGGTAGCGGTTTATCGCGGCCAAAATAGAGTTCGCTGTAGACATCATCTTCAATCAGCGTGACGTTGTATTCGCTGAGGATCTCCACCAGACGTGCTTTCTTTTCCGGCGTCAGAGTAAAACCGAGCGGGTTCTGGCTGTTGGTCATCAACCAGCAGGCTTTCACCGGGTAGGTTTGCAGCGCCTGCACCAGCGCATCGAGGTCGATACCCTCTTGCACATCGGTGGCGACCGACAGCGCTTTGAGCCGTAGACGTTCCAGTGCCTGTAGTGCGCCGTAAAAACAAGGGTTCTCGACGATCACCCAATCGCCCGGCTCCGTCACTGCCTGTAGGCTGAGGTTCAGCGCCTCCAGCGCACCGGCGGTGATAACAATTTCATCCGGGGAGATGGTCATGCCCTGGAGCGCATAGCGCCGCGCGATGGCATGGCGTAACTCGTCGTTGCCCGGCGGCAGGTTTTCAATCACGCTCATCGCCGTTGCGGTTTTGCTGACCTGCGCCAGCGAGCGGTTAAGCTGCGGCAGCGGAAACAGTTTTGGGTCAGGGAAAGCGGAGGCAAATGGCAGCACCGAGGCATTCCGGCTGGCCTGCAGCACTTCAAATATATAGGTATTGATGTCGACGACGTTATCAGGCATCACCTGCGCGGGCGCTGTGGCCGCTCGGGTTGTCACCGTGCGCGGGGCGACGTAATAGCCGGACTGCGGTCGCGCCACGATGCGTCCCTGGCTTTCCAGCAGCTGATACGCGTGGCTGACGGTCATAAAGCTCATGCCGCTGTTCACCACCTGCTCACGCAGCGACGGCAGTTTATCGCCCGGCAGCCACACCCCAAGGGCAATCTGTTCCGTCATCTGCTCGGCGAGGCGCTGGTACTTTTTCATGATCAATTCCGGTAAATCTTACATTGCGTCTATATTATATCAGCGTTACAAAATATGCATTTTTATGTAACTGATATGGGTTTTATGTTTTAGCGGTTCTGTTTGTTTCTGTAACGCAATGGGGCGCAGCCCAATAGCTCTTTGAAGCAGCGAATAAAATAAGTGACATGGTTAAACCCTGCCCGCTCGGCCACTTGCGACACCGATAACTCGGTGTTTTCCAGGAGGTCACAAGCGTACTTGACGCGTCGAATCATCAGGTACTCCTGAATGGTTCCACCGGTCTCTTTGCGAAAGACTCGTGAGGCATAGCTCTGCGATATTTTCAGACTCTCGGCAATCGCTTTCAACGTCAAAGGCTGACGGAAATCCTGCTCAATAAGACGCATAATTTTCGAGGAAATTTTCCCTGTTGATGTGGTCCGGACGTAGGCATCCTCGGAGAAAAGCTGAAACAGATTCAGCAGTAGCACGGCCATAATTTCGACTTTATTCGAAACCGACTGATATTTTACCTCATAAGTATCAAACATCTGTTGAATAAAATCATGGTGCTGCAAAAGGTCGAAAACAAACGCTTTTGAATCCGTCGACGAGATATTTTCGAGAATATTATGAAATTCATTAAAGGGCTTGAAATAGCTGGCTAGCACATTAGCATCAATATGCAGTATGTTGCGCTTGTAATAATTAGATGGACTATTCTCCACTGTTACTTTATGCAGTTTCCCTTGAGGGAAGATAAAAATCCTACCCGGCCGCAATGTGTATTGTTGATTATCGACAACGACAATCCCCACCCCATCATAAATATATAAAACCTCCAGACACTGATGCCAGTGATAATAATCTACACTTTTCCCCTCTACCCGACGAAACTCCGCATAGAGATCATCGAATTCGATGCGATCAAGTAATAACTCAGCAGTCATAACGGCGATGTCAAGATAGTTCAACTTTGATTCAGAATAATTCAAAATTTCGAAAAAAAATCCTCTTTTTTCTGTGTGCGGTGTCGAATCATCGTTTTTTGTGATCTTCATAACGAATTACATCATCGAACAACAATAAGTTACGTGCCATTGCAGGGCGTTATGAAACGTTATTCCATTTTACTATCAAGGTATATGTTCGATGAAACTTCCACCATGTTCACGGCAACCGCTGTGTACCAGAAACGATGTTGAAAATGAATTCAACACCCTTTTTTCTGCCGCCTGGTCGCTTCACCAGGATGGCGCAACCGGCATTCTGCCAGGTAAAGCTATCCCACTTTATGGCAGTAAAATTGCAGCAATGGAGACATTTTCTCGCCTGATGTGGGGGATTTTCTCGCAATTGGCCTGTCCTGATAGCCCGTCATTACCTGTTGCGCCGTTATTCCGACTCATTGCTGACGGCACTAATCCAAAGCACCCGAACTACTGGGGAACGCCTGGAGATTTTGATCAACGCTGCGTAGAAATGGCGGTATACGGCGTAGGCCTGGCGCTAGCCGCACAGCAATTCAGAGCACACCTCTCTCACGAAGAATTTGCCAATCTGGTGAGCTGGCTTAAACACATCCGACGGGTGAAACTGCCGCAAAATAACTGGTCATTCTTCCCCATTATGGTCGAAAGCGGGTTGTGTATTGCGGGAGAAAATTGGCAGCCGGATACCATTGCACACCACTTTTCTCTACTTGATGAATACTATCTGGGAGATGGATGGTATAGCGATGGCAAAGGCCGTCCACGTGATTATTATAACGCCATGGCATTGCATTATTATGGGCTGGTTTATGCACAACTCATGGGCCAGCGCGACCCAGAAAGAAGCCGTATCCTTCGTGAACGTGCCACCCTCTTTGCCCATGACTTTATCCATATGTTCGCCGACGATGGCAGCGCCATTCCATTTGGCCGCAGCCTAACCTACCGTTTTGCACAATCCGCCTTCTGGAGTGCCGTCGCGTTTTCAGCACTCCCGGTGTTTCCTGCCGGTGTAGTTAAAGGTCTGATTCTGCGCAATATTAACTGGTGGCGACAGCAGGAATTTACCGACAGCCGCGGCATTATGAATGTCGGTTATGCCTATGATAACAATGGTATTTCAGAAGATTACAATGCACCAGGATCGTCTTATTGGGCATGCAAAACGTTCCTGATCCTGGCATTAGATAAACAGAGCGTATTCTGGAAAAGCGCGGCTCTGCCGCTGCCAACCTCAACCGCGCAACATGAATTTGCGCATGCCGGACAGATTGTTCATCACGATACCCGCAACCAGCACCATTATTTACTCAATGCCGGTCAGTTTCCAGCCAAAAACTATAATAACAGCGAGAGTAAATACGCTAAGTTCGCCTACTCTTCGCTGTTGGGATTTAACCTGGAGCGTTGTCGCTACGGCATTGAAATGAACGCTTGCGATTCCATGTTGCTATTTTCAGAGCATGACGACTATTTCCGTGGACGCCGTATTAATCAGTACTCGGAAGTAAGCAACCGTTATATTCATTGTCGCTGGCAACCACAATCAGGCATTTCAGTCCAAACCTGGTTTGTCCCATTATCAAGCGGCCATTTCCGGCTGCATATTATCGAAAATGATAGGAATATTAATACCGTAGAAGGCGGCTTCCCTATTCCCGTATTCACTACTGAGACCGCCGTTCCCGGAGAGAAGAAAAACGACATAATAGATACTCAGGAAAATATTTTCAGCTTGATTGAGGATCTTTCACCAGCCTTAACACGCACCGCTGAAATAGTTGTTTCACCGCCTGCAAGCAACATTATTTTCCCCTGTAGTAGCGGTGTTCCCACATTACAACAGGCTCTGGAGCCCGGCAAACATCTCTTTGCCTGTCTGGTTCGGGCAGGCCGCGGCACTCCCGGTGAAAGCGATGTGTCGGTAGATATCGACCCACAACAGCGTTATTTCACCATTCAGGATGAAGGAACATCCCTCACTATTTCGCTAACCCCTAAATCCGAAAGGTAACCCTATGTACGCAGTAAACAAAGTCGATTACATAAAGATAAGTACATTTATGTTCCTCTATTTCGTGGTGTGGACCATGAGTTTTAGCCTATATGCTATATGGCTAGGGCAGCACGCCGCATTATCAAGTGCAGAAATTGGCGCCGTCTTTGCCGTCAATGGCGCCTTCGCCGTCGTGTTAAAACCTTTTTATGGCTACATCACCGACAAGCTGGGAATGAAGAAGCATCTACTCTATTTTGTGGCCATTATGTCCGCGCTGCTGATGCCCTTTTTCGTTTACGTCTATCATCCACTGCTGATTGCGAGTTTCCCGATAGGTGTTGTGGTTGGTGCAATCTACCTCAGCCTCGCCTGGTATGCTGGTATAGCCGTGTCAGAATCCTATTGTGACCGTTTTGGGCGCCTTAAAGGGTTTGAATTTGGCCGTATCCGCATGTGGGGGTCCTGCGGTGCGGCGGTCACTGCTTCATTCGCGGGTGTGCTGTTCAACATCTCACCGGTCATTAACTTTACCATTAGCAGCGTTGTCTCATTAATTATGCTAGCCGTCTTGATCAGCATAAAAATCCCTGATGCCGACAATAGCGAAAACGCCGTTGTGCCGGCAAAAAAGATCAATATGGCCGATGTCCGTGAGTTGATTAAACAAGGTAAATTCTGGCGCTTTTGTTTCTATGTCGCAGGTATCGTATGGTTTATGCATATCGCGGAGCAGCAGTTCCCTCGTTATTTTGTTTCATTCTTCCACGGTGATAAGTCAGGTAACTCCTGGTACGGTTATTTAAGTACCGTTCAGGCGATAGTCGAATTCATTTCAATGCTTACCGTACCCTGGGTTGTCAATAAACTGGGGGCACGTAAGACATTAATCATTGCCGGTTTGTTAATTGGTGCACGTTTACTTATTTCTGGATTTGCCACCAGCCCATTAATGATCGCCTTTATCAAACCTTTCTACGGTCTGGAGAACTCACTTTTGTTGATTGCTGTATTTAAATACATCGCGGAGCATTTTGATAAAAAAGTCAACTCCACCATGTATCTGATTGGTTATCAGTGTTTCATCTACATTGGCACTATTTTTGTCTCCGCACCAGTGGGTTATCTATATGACCATATCGGTTTTGGGAATGCCTACTTTATTATGGGTGCCATTATTATCGCCTTTTCGCTGATGTCTATTTTTGTGCTCTCCAGCGATAAAGAAATACCAGGGCATCATCACCCGATTGCTAAACGCTCACTCAGTTAATTAATATTGTTGTCGCAAAGAGAATTTCATATGCAGAACATAGATAAACCGTCGGTTAAAAATGTCCCATATCTTCAAAGCATCGCCAATCAACTGGCAGATAAACTCGCCTTTCAGCTCGGCCAGTTTAATGGGCTATTTCCTGCAGCTTGTAGCATCAACGGCATTTATCCGCTAACGCCGAATACCGATTGGACAAGCGGTTTCTGGAGCGGCATGACGGCGCTCGCCGCAACGTTCAGCCATCAGGAACGTTTCTATAACGCTCTCGGACAGCAGGTGGAGAGCTTTGCGCAGCGCCTTTGCGTAAAGCACGATCTGGAAACACACGATCTTGGTTTTTTGTATTCACTCTCCTGCGTAAATGCCTGGCGAATGACCGGTAATATAAACGCGCGTGACTGTGCCTTGCAGGCCGCTGATATGTTATTGGAGCGCTATCATCCGCAAGCAAGGATTATTCAGGCATGGGGCGATTTACAGGATCCTGAGCAGCAGGGACGAATGATTATCGACTGCATGATGAATTTACCGCTGTTGTATTGGGCAAGTGAACAGACGGGTAACAGCGAGTACATGAATAAGGCTTATCACCATGCACTGCAGGCTCGGAAGTATCTGTTCAGAGAGGATAGCTCGACGTTCCATACCTACTACATGGACGTGAAAACTGGCCAGCCTTTAGGGGGCAAAACGCATCAGGGATTTTCCGATAATTCCTGCTGGGCCCGGGGACAGGCATGGGCGATTTATGGTTGTGCGTTGAGTTACCACTACACTGGCGATAAACAGTTTTTGCAGGCTGCAAAAGAGGCCGCCCGCTACTTTCTGACGCATCTTCCCGCCGACGGCATCTGTTACTGGGATTTAAGTTTGACCGCAGCCGAAACGCATAAGGATACTTCCGCGGCGGTCATTGCCGTTTGCGGTCTGCTTGAACTGGCTAACCATCTCTCTGTCGTAGACCCGGAACGTCGCGATTTTATCGAACAAGCGCTCAGCATGATGGACACGTTGCTGGAGGCTTATTTTGATCGTGAGCTTAACTATGGGGGCTATTTAACCCAATCCGTTTATAACATGAATAAAAATAGAGGTGTCGGGGAATACAGTACCTGGGGAGACTATTTCATGTTCGAAGCAATATCCAGACTCGTATCACCCGAAGTTAAATACTGGTAAAACATCTTAATTAATTTTATATCCTGACAGGGGTAGGCATTCCCTCGGAGTAAACATGCGTATAATCAAAGCATTTCCTTATTCTATATCTTTAATACTTCTGAGCATTTCTTTTTCTTCAATAGCAGGCGGCTTTATTGAAGTCCGAGAAGCTTATGAGAGCGCATCAAAAGATCATCAACTTAAATTAGGCGGTGGATATAATTTTGATAATGGCGCTGGGGTATTATATCAAACGGTTTTTAACACCGGTAAAAATCTTGAACAGTTAAAACATACATTTGATGAACTCGAGGGATGGTATCCTCTCTGGAAAATCACTGACAAATTGACCTTCTATCCTGGCGGGATTATTAATTCCACCAGCGCAGGCTCCACTACCTCACCGTATGTACAATTGGCTTATGTTTATAATCATGATTTAGCGATGGCATTTAAGTATCGTTATAACCATATGAACTACCAGACTGCCGATCTACAAGGCGAGCCGGATTACAATGATAATCATCAGCTTGTTATGGTCGTAAATTATAAAATGACGGATAACATCAGCTATGAGTTTGAACCCGATCTTTATATCAATACTGGAGACTACAAACGTAAAAACGGTAAAGATCATAGTTGGGAGTTGAACCATAAATTCACCTGGAAGATGACCAACACCTGGAGACCTTTCGTGCAGCTCTCCTGGCTGGATCGCGACAACGGTAACAATGCTGAACGCTACCGCATCCGTCTGGGTATTCGTTACTACTTCTGAGCGTCATCACACGTTGAATACCGCCAGCAGGCGGTATTCAGTTCAACCGTTGTGCGACACGTTCTGACGCCTGCAGCATCATTCTGAAAAGTCGCAAATGATTGACCTGCGACATAAAAGCAGCACGCCCGGTGCGGAAAACACCAGATCATGGCATTTATGATTAGCAATAACTGCCCAAAGCGCCATTATGTGCAGCTTGCTATCAGGGACGCACGCACCGCAACCCACGGTACCAACGTCAAGCAATCACCTTGGTTTATCATGAAGGCAGATCTATTTTTAATGAAAATGACAAGTATTGAACTGTTAGGCTATTCGGCAGCGCTGTGTTTTTCCTCAGTCATCGCTTCCGGCGAGCTACACAATGAAGCGCTGGCGATGATTAACCCGCTCCTGTTTGTTGTCGTGATAGGTAGCGGCCTGGCGTGCATTTACCCAAAAACTAAAAATCTCACGGCACGTTTCAAAAAAAATTAGCAAACACATAAAGATAGTGATAACAGTTACCCGAAAATAAAAGGAAAATTAAAACTGTTATCATTTAATACCCCCTGACTGTCTCTGCCCCCATTCCGCCCCACCCTCTAAAATCAAGCCGAGTCTTCTTCTCCACGGAGTTTGCATGTTCGGTCTTGATGCGTTTCACCTCGCGCGAATTCAATTTGCCTTTACCGTTTCGTTTCACATCATTTTTCCCGCCATCACCATCGGTCTCGCCAGCTATCTGGCGGTGCTTGAAGGCCTGTGGTTGAAAACCCGCAACCCAGTCTGGCGTTCGCTGTATCAGTTCTGGTCAAAGATCTTCGCCGTCAATTTCGGTATGGGGGTGGTGTCCGGGCTGGTGATGGCTTATCAGTTTGGTACTAACTGGAGCGGCTTTTCGCAGTTTGCGGGCAGCATTACCGGCCCGCTCTTAACCTATGAAGTGCTGACCGCCTTCTTCCTGGAAGCCGGTTTTCTCGGCGTGATGCTGTTCGGCTGGAACCGCGTCGGCCCGGGGCTGCACTTCTTTGCCACCTGCATGGTCGCGTTGGGCACCATTATCTCCACTTTCTGGATCCTCGCCTCCAACAGCTGGATGCAGACCCCGCAGGGATATGAAATCGTCAACGGCCAGGTCGTGCCGGTCGACTGGTTTGCCGTTGTGTTTAACCCATCGTTCCCCTACCGGCTGCTACATATGTCCATTGCCGCTTTCTTGAGCAGCGCGCTGTTCGTCGGCGCGTCGGCAGCCTGGCATCTGCTGCGCGGCAACCAGACGCCAGCCATCCGCACCATGTTTTCCATGGCGCTGTGGATGACGCTTATCGTCGCCCCCATTCAGGCGATGGTCGGTGATATGCACGGTCTCAATACGCTCAAGCACCAGCCAGCGAAAATTGCCGCCATTGAAGGCCACTGGGAAAACCCGCCGGGCGAACCCACGCCGCTGCTGCTGTTTGGCTGGCCGGATATGGAGCAGGAGCGTACTCGCTTTGGGCTAGAGATCCCGGTGTTGGGCAGCCTGATCCTCACCCACAGTCTGGATAAACAGGTTCCGGCGCTCAAAGAATTTGCCAAAGAAGACAGACCCAATTCCACCATCGTCTTCTGGTCATTCCGCATCATGGCCGGGCTCGGCATGCTCATGCTGCTATTGGGTGTGATGGCGCTATGGCTGCGCAAGCGGCAAACCCTTTACACCTCGCGCCCGTTCCTGTGGTTCGCGCTGCTGATGGGCCCTTCTGGCCTGGTGGCGATCCTTGCCGGATGGGTGACGACGGAGGTGGGCCGCCAACCGTGGGTGGTTTATGGGCTGCAGCGCACGGCGGACGCCGTCTCGGCGCACGGTGACCTGCATATGAGCATCAGTCTGCTGACCTTTTTCGTGGTCTACAGCTCGGTCTTCGGCGTGGGCTACAGCTATATGGTGCGCCTGATCCGCAAAGGTCCGCAGCCGTTTAGCCCTGAGCCGCAAGGAACCCCAGCACGTCCGTTGTCCGCCGCGATGTCCCACAAAGAGGAGCGAGTATGAACATCGACCTGTCCATCATCTGGTTTGTGATTATTGTGTTTGCCACCCTGATGTATATCGTCATGGACGGTTTTGATTTGGGGATTGGCATTCTCTTCCCCTTCACCCGCAGCGCGCAGGAGCGCGACGTGATGGTGAACAGCGTGGCGCCGGTCTGGGACGGCAATGAAACCTGGCTGGTGCTGGGTGGCGCTGGACTTTTTGGTGCGTTTCCGCTGGCCTACGCGGTGATTATTGATGCGTTGACTATCCCGCTGTCATTGATGCTGGTCGGCCTGATTTTTCGCGGCGTGGCCTTCGAGTTTCGTTTCAATGCCACACCGTCGCATCGGCCGTTCTGGGACAACGCGTTTATGGGCGGCTCGATTCTGGCGACCTTTTGCCAGGGGATCGTCGTTGGCGCGGTGATTAACGGCTTTGAGGTGACGGGACGCGCCTACAGCGGCGGTGCCTTCGACTGGTTCACGCCGTTTACGCTGTTCTGCGGCGTGGGGCTGACTGTCGCCTATGCACTGCTGGGCGCCACCTGGCTGGTGATGAAAAGCGAAGCCTCGCTACAGCATACGATGAAGCGCAGCGCGCGCGGGCTGCTGCTAGCGCTGCTGGCGGTTATCGCTATTATCAGCCTCTGGACGCCAATGCAACACGAGGCCATTGCCCGACGCTGGTTTAGCCTGCCGAATCTCTATTATCTGCTGCCGGTGCCTCTGCTGGTCATCGCCGCCAGCATTCTGCTGTGGCAGCATCTGGCACGAGATGCCAGCCATGCGCAGCCGTTTTTGCTGACGCTGGTGCTGGTGTTCCTCGGTTTTAGCGGGCTTGGGATCAGTATCTGGCCCGCCATTATTCCGCCGTCCATTACGCTCTGGCAGGCGGCAGCGCCCGTGCAAAGCCAGGAATTTATGCTGATTGGCGCGCTGTTTATTATCCCGGTTATTCTGGTGTACACCTTCTGGAGTTATTACGTTTTTCGCGGCAAAGTGCCGCAGGATGAGGGCTACCATTGATGAAAAATCGCTGGGTTTCACGCCTTTTCTGGCTGGTCGTATTATGGGGCGGCAGCGTATTGGCGCTGGCCGTGGTGGGGAGCTTATTTCGTGTACTGATGACCGCCGCTGGCTTTAAATCCTGATATAACAATAGGATGGAATTTTAAGCTTTACGTGCCCGGACTATTCTTAATTGGACGGGCCTTCACATTTCCTCCATGTTTTATTGGTCAACTACGTCCCATACACAAAAGCAATGTATGGAGTACATGATGAAGAAAATTATTGCACTGTCTGCAATCCTGGCAATGGGTCTATGTTCAACCGCTTTCGCCGCCGACCATCAAGAGCCACCGAAAAAGCCGCCTGTAGAACAGCAGCATAATGGCCAGCCACCGCACGATAACAAAGGCCCACAGCAGGATGGCAAAGGCCAGCCGCCGCACGACAACAAAGGCCCGCAGCAGGATGGCAAAGGCCAGCCGCCACGTGACAACAAAGGTCCACAGCACGATGGCAAAGGCCAGCCGCCGCACGACAATAAAGGCCCGCAGCATGATGGCAAAGGCCAGCCGCCAAAACACGACGGTGACAACAAGCTGCCACCGAAAGATGGGCAGCATAACTAAGTAAAAAAGGCCGGAGATTCCGGCCTTTTTGTTTGGTATTGTTGCCTTTCCCGGCGTCGCGTTGCTCGGCCGGGCTACAAAGCGGCGCTATTTCCGGCGCGGTAACGTTTTTAGCAAATCGTCCGGGCTGACCGATGCCACCACACTGCCCGGCAGCGGCATCTTCAGGATGTGGTTTTTGATTTTGCCAATCACGTGCATTTCACACGGGCGGCAGTCAAATTTCAGCGTCAGCACTTCGTCACCGTTAATCAACTGCATCGGCGTGGCTTTCCAGCTCTTAATCGACCCCTTCGCCTGTTTTGGGCACAGGTTAAAGGCAAAGCGCAGGCAGTGTTTGGTGATCATCACCGGCACGTCGCCCTTCTCTTCGTGCGCCTCATAGGCTGCATCAATCAACTGTACGCCGTAGCGATGATAAAACTCACGCGCCTTGTGGTTATACACGTTAGCAAGGAAGTTAAGATGGCTTTCCGGATAGACCGGCGGCGGCGTGGTTACCGCTTTACGGCTTCCGCGCACATAGGCCGCCAGACGCGCTGCATCGAGCATCTCTACGGTTTCACGGCGCAACTGGTTCAGCATACTGTTAGGCACAAACAGCGCCTCCGGCAGCATGACTTCAACCCCACGCGGATAGTAAATCGTCTGGCCCAGCTTGGCGATCCCGTCCTGTAGCTGGCTCAGTGCTTTATCCGCATTGTTCGCCGCCGCAAATTCGCCGTCCAAGGTATGCGTCACGCTAACGCCATCTTCGCTGGTCATGGTCAGCACCAGCTGTTCCTGCCAGCCGGTAAGCTCGATATCCACCGCAATGCGGCGCTCGCTGGAGGTTTTCAGCAGCGCCTGCTGCCAGTTGTGATCGAGGTTGCGGTTCAATACCTGATGCGGGCGCGCTTTATGCAGGTCACCCGGCATCTCGTTTGGCCACACGCGATAGCGGTTTTCCCCGATTTTCTCTACCGTGTTGGCTCGGAAGCCGACCACTTCACGTTTAATCAATACGTTCAGACCATCGCCGTTGGCCAGCGGCTCGCTGACTTCCACATCGAGGGTATCTTTATTGACCTTCAGCACTTCACCGACCGGCAGGCCCACGAATTTCGGCGAGTCGAACGCACCGATGTTCATCTGGCGCTGGTTGACAAAGTAATCGGTGCTGCCGCGATGGAAGGTTTTGTCCGTTGACGGCACGAAAAAATGTTCGGTGCGTCCGGCAGAGGCACGGCCTAAATCACCGCGTTCTTCAATCAGCGTATCGAGCATCTGGCGATAGTGCGCGGTGATATTCTTCACGTAGCTCATATCTTTGTAGCGCCCTTCAATCTTGAAGGAGCGTACGCCCGCGTCAATCAGCGCGCCAAGGTTGGCGGTCTGATCGTTATCTTTCATCGACAGCAGGTGTTTTTCGAACGCCACCACGCGACCCTGATCGTCTTTCAGGGTGTACGGCAGACGGCAGGCCTGCGAACAGTCGCCACGGTTGGCGCTGCGTCCGGTCTGAGCATGCGAAATATTGCACTGCCCGGAGTAGGCCACGCACAGCGCCCCGTGGATAAAGAACTCGATGGTCGCATCGGTCACATCGTGAATGGCTTTAATCTGCTGCAGATTCAGTTCGCGCGCCAGCACGATCTGGCTGAACCCGACATCCGACAGGAATTTAGCTTTCTCAACGGTGCGTATATCGCACTGGGTGCTGGCATGCAGTTCAATTGGCGGCAGGTCGAGCTGCATAATGCCCATATCCTGCACGATCAGCGCATCCACACCCGCGTCGTACAGGCTGGTAATCAGCTTCTGCGCTGGCTCCAGCTCGTCATCATGCAGAATGGTATTGAGGGTAATAAAGATTTTCGCGCCGTAACGATGGGCAAACGGCACCAGCGCGGCGATGTCCTGCAGGCTGTTGCTGGCGTTATGGCGCGCCCCAAAACCAGGGCCACCGATATACACCGCATCGGCACCATGAAGAATCGCTTCGCGAGCAATAGCGGTATCGCGAGCCGGGCTAAGGAGTTCAAGGAGAGTGTTCTGCTGGCGCATACAGTCAGGGTTATCCAGTCGGGTCACAAAATGGCGGCTATTGTAGCCAGAAGCCGCGACGGACGAAAACAGTTTCCACCGCTTGTGCGCCGCGATTAGCATAATTTCAGTAACCTATTACCGAAATGGGCATTTCCGCTTTCGACATCCGTCCGTTAGAGTCAGTTTCGTATTCCGGACTTTCCTCGTAACGGCCACGTTATGGTTCATTGTCATGATTTGCCGCAGGCCTGCCTGCGGCGTTTTCTTTGGGATAATGAATGATAGAGTGGAAATGGGTTACCTGCTCGCCGCTGTTGCGGTAGGCATGCGCCAGGTCGCCCGCAAAGCGTAACCCCTGACCGGGATAGAGCGTCCGCCACTCCCCCTCAACGCACATATCAAGCTGCCCGCTAATCACCACCACGTGTTCAATCACCCCTTTTTCATGCGGGGTTGATTCGCTTAATGCGCCGGGCGCAAGGGTAATAGAAAAGTGGTCAAAGCAAAGTACCGGGTCCCAGGGAAACACGGGCGTCACCACCATCGCCTGCTGTTGCGGGTCAAACGACTGCTCTGCGCCCGGTATTTCAGGCGTAATAAAGACCGAAAACGGCACGTTCAGGCCGGTAGCTATTTTCCACAGCGTCGCCACCGTCGGGCTGGACTCGTTGCGTTCGATTTGCCCCAGCATCGCCTTCGACACGGCGGTCTCTTCCGCCAGCTTCGACAGGCTCCAGCCACGCTGCTGACGTAAGGATTTCAGCGTTGCCGCCAGGTGTTGCGCAATGTTCATTCCACCTCCGTTCTCTTCCATCGCCAAAGTATACCCCACGCCACCCGAGCTGTTTTAGCAAATCCCACGTCAGCATTGTGCGCTATAACGCACAATGCTACATTAATTGGACGTTATAACGCACAAGAGACTTTTATGCGATCTCCTTTGGTTCCTTTCCCTACCGTACTGGCCGGTTTTGTTGCCGTGCTGGTCGGCTACGCCAGCTCTGCGGCGATCATCTGGCAGGCCGCTGCCGCCGCGGGCGCAACCGCGGTACAAATCTCCGGCTGGATGACCGCGCTCGGTCTGGCGATGGGCGTCAGTACGCTGGTGCTGACGCTATGGCGTAAAGTGCCTATCTTAACCGCCTGGTCTACCCCCGGCGCGGCGTTGCTGGTTGGCAGCCTGCAAGGCGCAACGCTGAATGATGCGGTGGGCATTTTTATCTTTGCTAATGCACTGATTGTGATTTGCGGTCTCACCGGCTGGTTTGCCCGACTGATGAAGCTGGTTCCGCATTCGCTGGCCGCCGCGATGCTGGCAGGCATCCTGCTGCGCTTCGGCCTGCAGGCCTTTGCCACGCTCCAGGGGCAACTGGTGCTATGCGGCAGTATGCTGGTTGGCTGGCTGCTGTTTAAAGCACTCGCCCCACGCTATGCGGTGGTGGCGGCGCTGGCGGTCGGTATTGTGGTCGCCGCGGCTAAAGGTGACGTTGTCACTGACTCGCTGAGTCTGGCAGTGGTCGCGCCGCAGTATATCGCGCCGCATTTCTCTCTCACTCAGCTACTGAGCATCGGTATTCCGTTTTTTCTGGTCACGATGGCCTCACAAAACGCGCCCGGACTCGCCACGCTTCAGGCCTCCGGTTATCGCGTGCCGGTTTCGCCACTGATTGTGGTCAGCGGCGCGTTTGGCCTGTTGCTGGCACCGTTCGGGGTCTACTCCGTGTGTATTGCCGCGATTACCGCCGCCATCTGCCAGAGTCCGGACGCACATCCCGACCCGCAGAAGCGTTGGCTGGCTGCGGCTGCGGCAGGCATTTTCTATCTGATTGCCGGGATTTTTGGCGGCTCCATCACCGCACTGATGTCGGCATTACCGACGGCATGGATCCAAATGCTGGCTGGATTAGCGCTGCTCGGTACGCTGGGAGGTAGCCTGTTTCAGGCGCTGAGTAGCGACAGAGAACGCGATGCGGCGATGGTCACCTTTCTGGTCACCGCCAGCGGGGTCAGCCTGGCAGGCGTGGGGTCGGCATTCTGGGGATTAGTGATTGGCGGCGCCAGCTTCGCGCTGCTATCCCGCAAGGCTCGCGCGTAGTTGTGACGGTGTCACGCCGTTCGCTGCTTTAAAGCGGTTGCTGAAGTGGCTGGCGGAGCTAAACCCGCAGCACAGGGCAATGTCGGTCAGGGATTGCGTGGTGTAGCGCACCATCTGCTGCGCGCGGTCCATCCGGCGCTGCATCACGTACTGATGCGGTGCTAGCCCCACGCTCTGGCGGAACATACGCGCAAAATGATATTCGCTGAGGGCCGCCTGGGCGGCAAGGTCGGCGAGCGTCAGCGGCGCGGAGAGATTCGCATCGATATAGTCGAGCGTATTACGCAACACCGCCGGCGCCAGCCCGCCGGTCACTGTCGGCAGTCGCCACTGCACGTTGGCGTGATGCTGGATCAGGTGCGTTAGCAGCATCGTACTCGCGCTGCTCAGGGTCAGCTGGTTTGCCGGTTGCTGCCAGTCATAACCGAGCAGGAACTGGCGGTAGAGCAGCGTAATTTTTGGATCATCGCCAAAAATCTGTTCGTCGAGGGTCAGCGTCGCCGGGCTACGATCCCACACCTGCTCGCCCACCTTCCGTAAGTGTTCGTCGGTGCAGTACAGGTGCACAAACGACAGGTCGCCGCGAATATCCCACGTCGATTCACTGTCTTTCGGCATCAGACAGAAACGGTCTGGCCCGCCGCCGTTTTTCCAGCCATGAGGGGTTTTCTGATAACTTTCGTAGCCGTCGGCGACGTACAGGCTCAGGGTGTGATGATCGCTCTTCACCGTCAGGTTGTCGCATTTGTTATACCAGGCCGCCAGCTGTATCCCAGAGTTAAGCGCCACGGTTTCCCGCAGCTGTGCGTTCTGACTCTGTAATCTTTCAAACGTTGCGTAGGCCATTAACATATCTATCACGATTATCGATAATGTCAGTCTAGGGACTGTCGCCCGCGGAATCTAGCGTTCTCAGCGCCTCGCAAGCAAAAAAACCGCAAGAATATGCAAGTCCCCCGCAGCCTTCTGCAAGCGCCGCGCATCACATCCCCGCACACTGTGTTTTTCAATATGATTTTGCGAGGAATGATGAACGCACTGCTCTATGCTCTGGTCGTTGTTATCTGGGGAACCACCTGGATTGCCATTTTTTTACAGCAGGGCCCGGTTCCTGAGGCGGTTTCCATTTTCTGGCGCTTTGCCATTGCCAGTATCACCATGATGACCATTCTGCTGAGTCTGCGCCGTCTACGACCGCTGGGACTACGCGATCACCTGTTCTGCATCGTGCAGGGTTGCTGCGTGTTCGGCTTTAACTTCCTCTGTTTTTATATCGCCGCAAAATGGATTAACACAGGCCTGGAGTCAGTGATCTTCTCCATGGCGGTGCTGTTTAACGCCATCAACAGCTTTATCTTTTTCCGTCAGACACCACCGAAGCGCTTCTACCTTGCCGCGCTGCTGGGGTTATGCGGCATCGTCACCCTCTTCTGGGATGACCTGCAGGCGGTGGGCATGAGCAGCACGCTACTGGCCGGGATTTTACTCAGTGCACTCGGGACCTACGGCTTTTCGCTGGGGAATATGCTCAGCATACGCCACCAGCGCCGTGGCCTGGAGACGCTGACCACCAACACCTGGGCGATGCTCTACGGCACCATCATCATCGGCGTTATCGCCCTGCTGCGCGGTGATGATTTCACCCCGCAGTGGACGGTGAGCTATATGGGCGCCCTGTTCTATCTGGCAATCTTCGGATCGGTGATCGCGTTCGGCGTCTATTTCACCCTGGTCGGGCGTATTGGCGCCAGCAACGCCGCCTACAGTACGCTGCTGTTCCCGCTGGTGGCGCTGACGCTGTCGACAATGTACGAGGGCTACCAGTGGCATGCGAACGCGGTGGTGGGGCTGGTGCTGATTCTGCTGGGAAACCTGGTGATGTTTGCCAAACCGGAAATGTGGCGAGTGCCGTTTTTAAGTCGGGCGTGATCCCGGCGTCGCTTTGCCCGGCCGGGCTACGATATCGCATGTAGCCCGGGCGTTTGTTTGTATCACACTGTATCTGGCCTCTCTTTGGATACAGTAGCTGGCAAAATCCCCGTATTCCCACACATCCTCGACACGTCCGGCTGTTTTTATTATCAGGTCGCGATAGCCGCCTATACTTCGTTCGCTATCGTTTTTGATTTGATGATATCAAGCCTCTGTCCAGGAGAAATTCATGAACGCTTCAGCCTCTTCCGTATCCCGCTTTCACCGTCTGTGTCTGGCCTCGGTGTTGATGGCCTCTGCGCTGCCTGCACTGGCCGCAACCGACTACGCCAGCGAGTTCAAAACGGTTCATCAGATTCACGCCGGTGTACTCGATGTCGGCTACGTCGATATTGGCCCCCGCGACGGGCAGCCGGTTATCTTGCTTCACGGCTGGCCGTACGATATCAACAGTTACGCGGAAGTGGCGCCAGCGCTTGCCCGCAAAGGTTTTCGGGTGATTGTCCCCCACCTTCGCGGCTATGGTAGCACCCGTTTTCTCTCCGCCAGCACGCCGCGTAACGGGCAGCCTTCCGCCATGGCAGCCGATATTGTGTCACTGATGGATGCATTGAACATCAAGCAGGCTGATTTTGCCGGATACGACTGGGGCGCACGCACCGCCGATATCGTCGCGGCGCTGTGGCCGGAACGCGTAAAATCGCTGGTTTCCGTAAGCGGCTATCTGATCAGCAGTCAGAAAATTGGCGAACAGCCGCTGCCGCCGAAAGCGGAACTGCAGTGGTGGTATCAGTTCTATTTCGCCACGCCACGCGGCCAGGCAGGCTATGCGAAGAACACCCACGACTTCGCCAGACTTATCTGGCAGCAGGCCTCGCCGGACTGGAAATTTAGCGACAGTACCTTCAACACCAGCGCCGCCTCGCTGGATAACCCTGACCATGTGGCGATAACCCTCAGCAACTACCGCTGGCGTCAGGGGCTGGAAAAAGGCGAAGCAAAATATGATAACTATGAGCAGAAGTTGGCGACGCTGCCGCCGATAACCGTTCCGACCATCACGATTGAAGGTGGCAACAACGGCGCACCGCACCCGGATCCGAAAACCTATGCCGCGCACTTTACCGGCAAATATGAACATCGTACCTTCGGTGCCCACGTTGGCCATAACCCGCCGCAGGAAGCCCCGGCGGAGTTCACCATCGCGGTGGTTGATGCCGATAAGCTGTAAGCTGATAGTGGCCCCCAAGCCCTTTCTGGAGAATACATGGAACATATCGACAATATCCTGGTGGTGGACGACGACCACGACATCCGCGAGCTGGTCGTCGACTATTTGCAGAAATCAGGTTTCCGGGCAACAGGGGCCAGTAACGGCAAGGCGATGCGCGCCTATATGAGCAGCAATCAGGTCGATTTAGTGGTGCTGGATATCATGATGCCTGGCGACGACGGGTTAACGCTGTGCCGCCAGCTGCGTAACGATCGCCAGAACGTCCCGGTGCTGATGCTGACCGCGCGCGGCGATGACGCAGACCGCATTCTGGGGCTGGAAATGGGCGCCGACGACTATCTGGTGAAGCCGTTTGTCGCACGCGAACTGCTGGCGCGCATTAAGGCGATTCTACGCCGGTACCGCGCCCTGCCACCCAATTTGCAGATAACCGAAACCGGGCGTTTGATTGCCTTTGGCGACTGGCGTCTCGATACCGCCGCTCGCCACCTGATAGACAACAATGGCCTGGCGGTGGCGCTAAGCGGCGCGGAATATCGTCTGCTGCGCGTGTTTGTCGATCATCCACAGCGCGTGTTAAGTCGCGACCAGTTGCTCAGCCTGACCCAGGGACGCGACGCGGAGCTGTTCGAACGCTCCATCGATCTTCTGGTCAGCCGCCTGCGCCAACGCTTAAACGACGACGCCCGTGAACCGGCCTATATCAAAACCGTGCGCAGTGAAGGCTACGTGCTGGCGATGGCGGTTGAAATTCGGGAACACCGCGAATGAGGCTATGGCCAAAATCCCTGCTCTATCAGTTGGTGTTAATCGTGCTGGGCGGCCTGCTGCTGGCCAACGGCCTGACGCTGTCGCTGCTGCTGTACGAGCGAATGAGCAGCGCGCGCAGCGTGATGCTCAACACCCTGGAAAATGATGTTGCCACCAGCGTGGCTATTCTCGACCGGCTCCCCGCCAGCGAGCGCAGTGCCTGGCTTCCCCGCCTGGCACGTGGTAACTATCAATACCTGATTTCAAGCGGCGAGCCCGGCCCTGCGCCGACCGGTTGGCGCACGTGCAGCATCGTGCAGACGCTGCGCAATGCACTGGGAGAAAAATATGCCCTTACCGTCAGCCATCTGCCCGGCCCGCAGGAGCATATCCAGGCCCACCTTCATTTGAGCGATGGTCAGCCGCTCACCATCGACATGTACCCGCAGCTTCCTGCGCTGGCGCGTTGGTTACCCGTTGTCCTGGTCGCACAGCCATTACTGCTGCTGATTTTCGCCTGGTTGGCAGTGCGTCAGGTGGTGCGTCCGCTACGGCGCTTTACCCGCGCGGTTGAAACCCTCGAACCGGCGGCCACCACACCTCAACCCATGACGGAGCGCGGCCCGCTTGAGGTGCAGCAAACGGCGCGGGCGTTCAACGCCATGCAGGCGCGCATTCAGCACTATCTAAAAGAGCGCACGCAGATCCTCGCCGCTATCTCCCACGACCTGCAAACGCCCATCACCCGTATGAAACTTCGGGTGGAGATGGCGCAGGAGCCCGCCCTACAGGAGAAGCTGATGCAGGATCTGGATGCCATGACCCGGCTGGTGCGCGAAGGTATCGCCTACGCACGCAGTACTGAAAGCGTGCAGGAGCCAAGCCAGCGCCTCGACCTCAACGCCTTTCTGGATACCCTGGTCTGCGATTACACCGATACCGGGCATCCGGTCACGTTCGTTTCGTCGGGTCATCCCTTGCCGCTCATCACCTTCCCACAGGCGCTGCGGCGGGTCGTGACCAATCTTGTCGATAACGCGTTAAAGTACGGCGACACCGCGCAGCTGACGCTCAAGCCCGTCGACGATCGCTGGCTGGTCATTGAGATTGACGATGGCGGACCGGGCATCCCTGAGCACGAGCTGGAAGCCGTACTGCAACCTTTCTATCGGCTGGAATCATCGCGCAACCGCCATACCGGCGGCACCGGGCTGGGGTTGGCTATCGCCTCGCAGCTCGCGGTTCGCTTGCAAGGAAAACTCGCGCTGAGCAATCGGCCACAGGGTGGCCTGTCAGCCAGACTTCTGCTGCCTTTGTATCCTGATGTATCTGACGCAATCGTCGACAATTAAGCTGACAAAACGGCCGATTGCCGACACATTCCCACGACATCGGTACGATTAAATCACCTCATCGCCTGCTCGGCAGGTTTCATTGATATGAGGTGTCTGATGGCTATTATTATCGCGTTTCTCGGCGGGATGTTGACCCTGCTCAGCCCCTGCACGTTGCCGGTTATCCCGTTTCTGTTTGCCAGCGTGAAAGGACAAAAACGACATCTGGCAGCGATGCTCGCCGGGATGGTGGTGATGTTTACCGCACTGTCGCTGCTGGTCACGGTCGCCAGCGCCTGGGTCACTCAGGTCGCACAGGCGGGCCGCTGGCTGGCGCTCGCCTTTCTAAGCGCGGTGGCACTGTCGCTTATTTCACCGCGCATTGCCCAGCGGCTGATGGCTCCGGTGGTGCGATTAGGAAACCAGGTGAACGACCGCAGTCTGAGTCGTCGTGGCGTGATTGCCGCCCTGCTGGCGGGCATGGCCACCGGGCTATTGTGGGCACCGTGCGCAGGGCCAGTGCTAGGGGCTATCCTGAGTCTCGGCATCGTTCAGGGCAACACCGTCTCCAGCGGCGTGCTGCTTGCGGCCTACGGTAGCGGTTGTGCCGCCATGCTGGGGTTGTTCTGGCTCGGCGGGCAGCGCGTACTGCACTGGCTGCGAGCCAGAACAGTACGGGTTGAACGATTGAAACAGCTTGCTGGGGTGACGATGCTGGCGTCGGTGGCGCTGATTGCTTCTGGTACCACCAGCGTACTACAAGGTGCGACAGGGCTTTCTGCGCAACTGGAGAAAAATCTGGTCGGCTGGCTTCCGGCCACCCCAGTCAAGCTCCAGCCGGTTGCCGACAGCACTTTGCCACCGTTGAGCGGCGGTACAGGCTGGATCAACAGCGCACCGCTCACTAGCGAATCGCTGAAGGGCAAAGTGGTACTGATCGATTTCTGGACCTTCGACTGTATTAACTGCCAGCACACGCTGCCGCACGTGCGTCAGTGGGCGGAAAAATATCGGTCTCAGGGACTGGAAGTGATTGGGGTACATACGCCAGAGTATCCGCATGAGAAAGATTTCAGCGCGGTGCAGGAAGCGGTAAAAAAATGGCGAATAACCTATCCCGTCGTCACCGACAATAATGACCAAATCTGGAGCGCTTTTGGGAATCAATACTGGCCGGCCCACTATCTTTTCGATGCGCGCGGGCAGTTACGTTATACCTTTTTTGGCGAAGGGAATTATGCCGAGCAGGAAGCGGCAATTGCACAGCTATTAAAAGAAGCCCGCGCCTGAATAAAAAAATAAGGGCGACACCTGCGTGTCGCCCTTTATTCATTTACACCCTAAAGTAAAATTACTTCTGGGATGGATCGAATTTAACGGCATCAACGGCCATATCATCGATAACCTGTTTCAACGTATCCAGCGTCAGCTGGGAGTCGGAGTTAGACAGGTCTTTACCCTCGCCTTTACGCACCACTTTAATGACCGGTTTATTCGTCGCCGCATCAATCAGTTCCGCTTCAAAGTAGAGGTTGGTGTTCATGGTACGGTGGCCGGTCGCCGCTTCAGTACCTGCAACCACCATTGCGATTGGGATCACTTCATAGAACTGCAGGCCTTCTTTGCTGGAGTCAACGGCGGTAATCGCACCGCGGAAGATCAGGCTATGTGGGCCAACGGTCGTCGCCAGCGGCTTACGCTCGCTGATGGCTTTTTTCAGCTCGGTGTTGGTGTAGTTCAGAATGTCGGTCAACGCCTTCTGCCCAACCTGCGTGGTCGGTTTCGGCACTGGGTAGTAGGTTACCGGGTTGTAGACGACGTTGGCGTAGTTGGACGATTTATAGTCCGGAGAGATCCAACGCAGTTCCGTTTTTCCTGACGCCGTGGTGGTTTCCTTCAAGCCAGAATAATCTTTTAAGAATCCTGAATATTGCTCGGGAGTGGTGGTCTTCGATGCACAGCCCGCTAATGCCAGAACGCCCACAAGGGCCGCCGCTTTGAAAAACGCTTGAGTACGCATGAGAATAATCCCTGATAAATGCACAAATGCCAGTAAGTTATAGCAAATGAATCAGGAGTTTGTCGCGGCAAAAATGGAGTCGGCTCTCATTATTCACAAAAATGATTCATGGCATAACGGGCTTGTGCCCGTTATATAAATACAAATTATGATTTCTTGCGTGCCAGCAGGGTGGCAAAGCGTAATTTGATGCGATTACCGTTTTCATCGGTACGGTGAAGTTCACCGACGTCCTCGTTATATTTCAGCAGATCCCAGCCTTCGTAATAGTTTTTCAGCTCACCGGCTTTAAAAGCAAACGGGAAACCGACGGTGCAAGGGAAATCGTCGGTATCCATTGCGGCGACGATCAGGTTATAGCCACCCGGTTTGGTGCAGCGCTGCATATTGGGGATCAGGCGCGGGATAGTGCTCGACTCAAGGAACATCATCACCACCGTGGAGAGAATAAAATCATAATCACCGTCAATGGTCAGCGTGTTGAGATCTTTCACCGACGCCTGCAGGTTTTCCAGCCCTTCCGCTTCGCGAATCGACAGCAGGTTCTGGATGCTCATCGGGTTCTTATCCCACGCCGTCACATCATAGCCGTTTGCCGCCAGATAGAGGCTGTTACGCCCGTTGCCACAGCCAAGATCCAGCGTTTTGCCCGGCGCAACCTGCGTGGCCGCGTACAGCACGTCAGAATGGGTGCGGGTCAGGCCATATTTTTCGGTGAAGTAGTTTTCGTCACGAGTGGTCATTGTTCATCCTTCGGTTTCATCAGTGTTGACGGAGCAACACGAGTCAAAAGTTTACCCTGAAGCAGCAACAGCAGCGTTTTAATCAGCAGCAGGCCGATCACGATATTGGTGAAAATAAACAGCGGCAGCGCCAGGTTATGGAAAAAGCCGGAACCGCTGGCGTGGCCAAGATGCAGCCCGGTGGAAGCCAGCGCGGAAATACCGAACGAGAAGCTCCAGAACGAGGCGTTAAATGCCTGGCGCAGATACCAGGGCATCAGGCGCAACATAAACAGCAGCTGCAGCAGGCCATAGCCGAACAGCATTTTGGCAAACACATCCGCATGGCCGCCGTTGATGCTCAGCCAGGCGTTACAGGCCACCAGCGCCGGTGCCAGCTGAATGCCGAGCGAAGTACGTAACGGTACGGAGAGCACGCCGCCGCTGCGTAAGCGCTGGACGATGGCGGGCTCGAGCGTAATCCATGAAATAACCCCTGCGCCAAGAAACACCAGCCCGGCGTCGTTAAAACCCAGCGCCCCGCAGGCCATCGCGCTGATGAAATTGTTGGCCACGGTGGGCAAATAGAGCCCCGGCGTGGTGGCATCTGCCGGATGCTCTCCGCGCCATAGCCCGGCGGTTTGCCAGGCCGCGTAGCTCAGTTGCAACGCCACGCCGACGCAAAACAGTGCCAGCGCCAACGGCCTCGACCACGGCGTCACGCCAATGGCCACCAGCATAGTCGTCGCCGGAAACAGGCTGACAAAGCTGCTGGCGATGGGATGATTCATCTCCTGCCAGACGCTATACGGAAAGCGTACCGCCCGCGTCAGGAAAGCCAGGGTCAACAATCCCCACATCACGATAGCAAGCACCACCAGCGCATCGCCAATGCTATGACTTACCGGCAGAATGGTGCTGGCGTACCGCCAGGCAAAGCCCATTCCAATGGTGCCCAATACCATCCCAAAGTAGCCGACGGGCAAATTAAGCACCCGAGCTTCACTCTCGTTATTATGCATTTAGTTTAATTAATCAAATTTTGTTAAGTTGCATTTTAAATGATTCTTTATCGGTGCGCTAGCGCGAAAAAGAAGTATAGATAAGCTTCGCGCCAAGGATGCCCAGAACGGTTGCAGAAGTACGGTCTACCGCGCCTTTAATACGCAGATAAACGCGACGCGGTTTTTCCGCCGACAGTACCAGCGCCACCAGCGAATACCAGCCCGCATCAATCACAAAGCTCATTACCGGCACGATGTAGTAAAACGCGGTCGGAATATCAGACGGCAGCAGCGCGGTGAAAATGGAGGCAAAGACAATCGCCGTTTTGGGGTTGCTCAATTGAGTAAGCAGGCCGTCACGAAATGCTTTCCACAGGGAAATTTCCCGTTTTTCGCCTCCTACCGCGATTGCCATTGGCTGGCGCGCACCGCGGAAAATTTTAATCCCCATCCAGATAAGATAGGCGCCGCCCGCAATTTTAAGGCCGATAAACAGCTCCGGCACTGCGTTAAGCACCTTTTGCAGCCCCAGCATCGCCATCATGGCAAACGTCGCCGCACCTACGCCGGTGCCCAGCGCCGTTACCAGGCCGTGCATGCGGGAATGCACCACGGCGGTTCGCGCCACGTAGATAAAACTCGGGCCAGGGCTCATGACGCCCATCACTAATACGGCTGCAATCGCTATCAGACTGGATAAAAGCATCGCTCCCCCTGGAGGCTGTCGGTGTTGAAGTCCAAAATGGATACCCCGTTATACTTCATTTTTCTGTCGCGCATAAAGATAGGCGGTTGCCCGCGATATTCCCAGATGCTGTGCCACCGTATCCATCGATTTACGCAGCTCAAGTAAACCTTCCGAGCGTAGCGCCTGCATCACCGCTTTTCGGTCATCAGGGCTGAGCGCCCGCGCGGTAGTGGCGCGCTGGGCGGCGAAGCGGTCAATGCGCTGGCGAATCGTCTCCAACCCTGACGGCTCCAGGTGTTCTTCAACCGGAGCGCTGTCCACCGCGGTAAACTGCGCCAGCGCGCTTTGCATCCCACGAAACAGCGTCATGTCGATGTTCAGGCATAGCGCGGCAACGTACTGCCCCGAGGTATCTTTAATGCCGATTGAGGTGCTTTTCACCGGGCGACCGTCGGCAAACTGGTTGGCGTAGTTGGCCACCACCGACGGGAAATCCGGGGAGGCGATACGCGCCAGTCCCATTTCCGTCGTGGGTTCCCCCACCTCGCGGCCGGACAAATTATTGTGGATCGCCAGTATTGAATGTTCCGGGTGTGTCAGATCATGCACCACCACTTCGCAGAACGGCGAAAAGGTGTCGCTGAGCCCTTTAGCAATGGTCTCAATCTGGTTTAGCAGAGAGTGATCTTCATCATTTGCCATCTGTTTTGCCTTGTCTTCCATAAGATGAACGCCGCCTGCCAGCACCGGCGGCTGAGTATTAACCTGCCAGTAAGGCAGCATAGCGGCTGATATCCACGTTGCCGCCGCTGACGATAATCCCCACTTTTTTCCCGCGCAGCGCGGCTTTACGCGCTCGTGCGGCGGCAAAGCCGAGACAACCGGTTGGCTCGACCACCATTTTCATTCGCTCAGCGAAGAAGGTCATCGCGGAAACCAGTTCGTCGTCGCTGGCGGTCAGAATGTCATCGACGTTCTGCTGAATTAACGGGAAGGTGATCGCCCCCAGATGCTGGGTCTGCGCGCCGTCGGCGATGGTTTGAGGCGTATCGATGTGCACAATGCTGCCGCTGCGGAAGGATTGCTGCCCATCGTTGCCCGCCTCTGGCTCGACGCCGTAGATCAGGCACTCCGGCGACAGATGACGCGTGGCCAGCGCCGACCCCGAGAGTAACCCGCCGCCGCCGAGACAGACAAACAGTGCATCCAGCGGGCCGACCTCTTCAATCAGCTCTTTCGCCGCCGTGCCCTGCCCGGCAATCACGTGTGGATGGTCGTATGGCGGGATCAGCGTCAGGCCGTGCTGTTTTGCCAGGTCGCGGCCTATTTGCTCGCGGTCTTCGGTATAGCGGTCGTAGGTGACAACCTGCGCACCATAACCTTTCGTCGCCGTTACTTTGACCGCCGGTGCATCCAGCGGCATGACAATAGTCGCCGGAATGCCCAGCAGCTTTGCCGACAGCGCAATGGCCTGGGCGTGATTGCCAGAAGAAAAAGCGACCACGCCCGCGGCGCGCTGCTCAGGAGTAAACTGCTGTAGCGCATTCATTGCACCACGAAATTTAAAAGCCCCCATGCGCTGATAGTTTTCGCATTTGAAGAACACTTCTGCACCAAACTCATCGTTGACCGTCCGCGACGTCATGACCGGCGTCCGGTTGGCATAACCCGCAATACGTTCCGCTGCCGCCACCACATCGCCATAGTCAGGGAGCTTTTGTTCACTCATCTCATCACCTCAATACGTTTTGTATTAATTAATACATTTTGTTTAATTATGGGTTATACACCTCTTCAGCGTTCACCACCACTGATTCACTCCACTCTCGCGATGATTTGCTACATTTACTCTATCTGCATACCCACCGAGGCCATGATGAAAAAATATCGTCTCAGCGATGAAACGCGCAGCGTGCAAATTGGCGAACCCGGCGCCAGAGAGAGCGTGGTGGTGCGTCAGATTATTGCTTTGCAGGATTTTGCCGATGTGACCGTCGGTAGCCTCGGTGGCTGGGTCGAAAACGAACTGTCGCTGAGTCACGATGGCGAATGCTGGATTTATGATGAGAACAGCCTGGTCTATGCCGGGGCCAGAGTGACCGAAAACGCGAGGGTGACGCAGCCTTGTGAAATCAGCCATCAGGCTGAGGTTGGCGGCAATGCGTGGGTTCAGGCCAGCCGGATCAGCCACCATGCGCGGGTGAGCGGCGATGCCACCGTGCACGATTCGCAGGTTCACGGCTACTGCCACCTGTTTGGCTACGCCCATATCGCCGAGCAGTCGCAGGTCGTGGGTGCCAGAGGCTTAACCGCCGATAGCGAACAGGTGCTACAAATCTACGATGCCGCCCAGTTGCGGCACTGTCGGGTTGTACATCAGGCGCAAATCTACGGCAAAGCCTTGCTGGTTCATGCCTTTGTTGAGCATCGGGCGGAGGTTTTCGACAGCGCCCGGTTAGACGGCAATGAAGAGAACAATATCTGGGTGTGCGACTGTGCCAAAGTCTACGGCCATGCGCGCATTATCGCCGGGCGCGGTGAGGATGAGATCCCCACCTTGCGCTACAGCTCGCAGGTGGCGGAAAACGCGGTGGTTGAAGGCAACTGCGTGTTGAAGCACCACGTGCTGGTCGGCGGCAATGCGCACTTACAGGGCGGGCCGATTTTGCTCGACGATCACGTGCTGATTCAGGGTGATGCCCGGGTCATTGGCGATGTGCTGATCGAGTATCACATTGATATTAC
Source organism: Kluyvera sp. CHPC 1.2972 (assembly GCF_036759925.1). Lineage (NCBI taxonomy): Bacteria > Pseudomonadati > Pseudomonadota > Gammaproteobacteria > Enterobacterales > Enterobacteriaceae > Kluyvera > Kluyvera sp. CHPC 1.2972. The sequence continues at coordinate 132,792 of NZ_JAPKIB010000012.1, forward strand.
CGATAGCGTGGTGGTGGAGGCGCTACCGGGAGAGGCGATTCATCTTCGCGGGCGTAAAGCGATAACCGGGGCGCAGCGAATTACCCGCACCCCGCTCTTCGGTGCGCTATAGCGTGGCGTCGACGATCCGCGCGTAGATATTCTGATCGTGATAAACGCCGTTAAGGAACTCCGCCTGGCGTAAGCACCCTTCCAGTTGAAAACCGTTGCGCAGCGCCACCTGGTTGCTGCGCAGGTTATCTACTCGACACTTGATCACAAAGCGGCGAATTTCCCCACGTTCGGCATAGTAGCGAATAAACGCCTGTAGCGCCGCCGACAACGTCCCTTTTCCCTGCGCGCCTTCATCCAGCCAGTAGCCGATATAGCCCGTCTTATTCGAGGGTTCAATCTGGTTGAAAGAGAGCACGCCTGCCATCTGGTTATCGACAAAAATCAGGAACATTTTGGCGATGCCGCGCTGATGCAGCATCATATTGCCCTGCACGTTCTGACGGGAATCCTGTTCGCTGTTGACGTACTGCGGCCAGTTCAGCGTCTGCTGAAGCCACGCTTTGTTGCGTAGCACCAGCTGGTGCAGCCCCGAGACGTGGCTTTCATTGACGGCATGGAGGGTGACGGAGTCATTGACGGTGATGGTTTCAGCGGTGGTCATTCTGGATCCTCAGCAAGTAGCCCGGACGAGGTGCAAAGCACCGACTCCGGAGGAGCTTGGGGTAAACCCCGGCGTCGCTACGCTCGGCCGGGCTACAGGCAGGTTATTTCATTACGCGATCGTCAACGTACTGACGCTTGTCCGGCGCTGGCGGGAAGTACTGATATAGCCAGGTTTCGCTGATGGCGTCGCCACGGCAGCGCAGGAACAGGCGCATATCCACCGGGTCGGTCGAATCGGACGTTGGGTACCAGTCAAAGAGAATGCGGTAGCCGTCGAACGGTTCAACGTAGAGGATCTCAATCTGCTTCGCTTCTCCGCTGGAGAGCGTAATCACCGGCTCGATGCCTTTCGGCGCAGCCGCTTTCAGATCGCCGCCGACAAAGTCGATAGCAAAACGACGGGACCATTTTTCCGGGTAATGCTCGCCCGGCGCCCAACCTTCCGGGAAGCTGCCCATACCGGTGCGGGTCGCCAGTACGCGCGCCAGCGGAGAGCGTACCGGCGGCATCGCGCTCCAGTACAAGCGGTAGCTAAAGTTCAGCGTATCGCCCGCCTTCATCGGTTTTTCCGGCTGCCAGAAGCAGACGATGTTATCGAGCGTTTCACCGGTGGTTGGGATCTCCATCAGGCTGACGGCCCCTTTCCCCCACTGGTTACGCGGCTCAACCCACAGGCTTGGGCGTTTGTTGTACCAGCCCATGATGTCCTGATAGTGAGTGAAATCACGGTCAAGCTGCAGCAGACCGAAACCCTTCGGGTTTTTGTCCTGGTAAGCGTTGAACTGCAGCTTCTGCGGGTTATTCAACGGACGACACACCCACTCACCGTTGCCAAGCCACATCGCCAGGCGGTCGGAATCGTGAATTTGCGGGTGGATGGTGTCGCAGACGCGGCGCTCGTTGTTGCCGCAGCTGAACATGCTGGTCATCGGCGCAATGCCGAGCTGCTTGATGTCTTTGCGCGCATAGATATGGTTCTCCACATCCATGATCACCTGCGCTTTTTCGCAGTGCACCACGAACTTGTACGCTCCGGTGACGCTGGCGCTATCCAGCAGCGCGTACACCGTAAAGGAGGTATCGCCCGGCTTCGCGGTTTCGAACCAGAAGGAGGTGAAGTCCGGGAACTCTTCCAGCGAATCGGTATAGGTATCAATCGCCAGACCGCGCGCGGACAAGCCGTACTGGTAGGTGCTGTCTACCGCGCGGAAATAGCTCGCGCCAAGGAAGGCAACGATATCGCGACGCGCTAGCTCCGGCGCTTTAAAGACGCGGAAACCGGCAAAACCGAGGTCGGTTTGCCCTTCCAGCTGTTTGGTGTCAACACCGGCGTCGTTGTACTGGAACAGCTCCGGGCGGAAATGAATTTCACGCGCCTGGTGGCTTGAAGGGTCCAGCGAGAACATCCGCACGCGACGACGGAAGCCCATCCCCACGTGGAAGAACTGCACGTCCAGCTGGCGCTCTTTGACGTTGTTCCACAGTGAATGTTCAGCGTCGTACTGAATGCTGTTGTAGGCCTGCGGCGTCAGGTTAGCCAGGGTATCCGGCAGCGGGCGCGGTGCGCCACTCCACGGCTGGCGAGAGAGATCGTGCGCCATGGATTGCAGTACGCCGAAGTCAAAGCGACGTGTCTGGCCGTCGGCAATGCCGGAGTCCTCTGCCATCGCGGCCTGGGAGAAGAGCGATGCGAAACCGGAAGTCCCGCACACGGCGGCAACAGCCATTGAAGATTTAAGAAAGTGTCTGCGGTTCATGCCTGGCAAAGCGTCCTTTTAAAGTCGGAATGCTGCAAAATAAAAACGGCGTTATTGCCGCCCACTCTAGACAAAATTGATTGATAATCCAATTGCTAGCGCAACAAAATCTGTCAATCCAGACTCACATGATGCTTCATTACGCGTTTGAACAGCGCCAGCCGCGCACGCATAAAACGATTTTCCACATGGAACCCGGCGTGCTTGCGCAAACCAATGCGTAAAAGCCGATCGCGGCCGCGCACGCAGGCGGGCCAGCGTACCGGCCCCGTCAATACGGTATGGCTCGCACTGGCATCACGGGCGAAGCTGACCCAGTAGTCGGCGACCTGAGCCGCCACCTGCAGATCGCGGGGCGTGACGTAGTCGCACGAGGGCGTTATCTGCCCCAATGTATCAAAGACATAGGGCACCTCATTGCCATGCCACGCGCCGTGGCGATAGGTGTCGTGCTCGGCCTCGGCAACATAATCAAACCAGTAACGCCAGCAAGGCTGATTCACCCGCTGCTGGGCCTGCATCACCACGTAGCCTAGGGTGGTAAACGCCATATCGCGACAAACCTGACGGCCTAATTCCTCATCGCCTTTCACGCCCGGATAGAGCAGCTTAATTAGCCCTAACCCCAGACGGCGCTCGCGGCGAAGTTTTTGGATTTGCTCGGTTAAGTCCACGCCAAATACCGCCATCACGCTGGCTTCATCGCTGTTGGAGCCGACCAGCACCGGCATGGCGTGCTGCTTTCCGGCGAAGAAAACGTCGAGCATTGGCTGCGGCAGCACCGCGTCGCCGACAATCGGGGCGGGGCCAATATTATGAGGGGTGGTAAGCGGCCAGAATGACTCGGCGGGAATCTCTCGCAAAGCGTGCGCCGTTGCGTTCGGCAGATTGAAGTGTTCAGCCAGTCGCTGCCCGCGAGCCAGCGCGTCGTCACGCGCTAGATCAGGCAAGGTATAGCCGCTTTGAATGATGGCTTTATGGAACAGACCGGCGGCTTTCGGCGAGGCCATTAGCGACAGGACGCTGCGCGCCCCGGCTGACTCACCAAACAACGTGACGTTGTCACGATTTCCGCCAAAGGATTCGATATTTTCCTGAACCCAGCGCAGCGCGGCAACTTGATCCATCAGGCCAAAATTGTACAGCGTTTCGCCATCTTCGCCCTCCAATGCCGGATGGGCAAAAAAGCCGAGATGACCGAGTCGGTAGTTGAGCGTGACCACAATCACGTCGCGCCGCGCCAGCGCCTTGCCATCGTAAGGCGGCAGCCCGCCTGAGCCGATGGTAAAACCACCGCCGTGCAGCCAGACCATAACCGGCAGCGCTTTCTGACGTTCAATGGGCGACCAGACGTTCAGATAGAGGCAGTCTTCAGAAAAGCGGCCGGGATCGCCGCCGCCCAGCTCCTGACAGTACTCCGCGCTCTGCCAGCAGGCGGCCGAAAACGTATCAGCCTGACGCACGCCCTGCCACGGTGAAACCGGCTGGGGCGCACGCCAGCGCAGCGAACCGACCGGCGGCGCGGCGTAAGGAATACCGCTCCAGCGATACACATCCTCGTCCACGACGCCCGTTAACGTCCCCTGCCGGGTCTCCACCCGCGTTGCGCTATTCTGCATTCACTCTTCATCCTGGTTTTCTTGACTGCTATGCAGAGTACCTGTTTCAGAGCAGACCGCAACGACGTTTGCTGCGCCGCGACGCCTCCTCATACAGACTGAATTCGTCCAGTACCTGTCGGCCTAGCGCCGTTTCAAACGCGTCGCGACTGGCGTTGCCGTGGGTGCGCGCCTGCCCGTCGCCGCCCAGATTCGACTGGAAAATCCCCGCCGCGCTGACCGGCAGAAAATCTTCATAGGTGATGGGCTGAGCGATAATCCAGCCGCGCTCGATAAACGGCTGCGGGTCATCGCCCGGATGAATCGCCTGACGATGCGCATCACCGGTCGGCGTTAAACGATAGCGGAACCAGGCCAGCCCCTGCTGGCGCAGTAAGAATTCGCTGTCCGGGAAGGCTTTGAACACCTCTTGCAGATGCTGTTGGTGACTCAGGTTATCTTTGCCCACGCCCGCTTCGCTCAACAGTTTGTCGTACAAAGCCCGACCTTTAGGCGTTAGCGCGATCCCGCGCTGCTCAATTTCACCAAAACGCGCGGTGTGCGTGCCGCTCGACTCGCCTGCAAACTGCACCGGCTCTTCCAGCGCTTTAAAGCTGGTCTGGCGCAGCAGCAGCGGAACCGATCGGCGCGGTGGCCCTTCAATCACCGCCTTCGGTTCCATGCCGTAGTCGGACATCAGTTCCTGAGCACGGTCGATATCCAGCGTGCGCGGCGTAAGGTGGTTAATGTGGCAGCCGGGGAAGCAGACCACGTCGGCAATCAGCCGGTGCTGCTGGTGCAGCGCCTGATAGGTTTCTTTATCAACGGTGGTATGTCGATGCCAGCGGAACGTCTCCAGCGCTTCGCGAACGAACTCCTGCGCCTGCGATGCGGTCAATCCGCCCTGCTCTTCATGGAGATCCATCAGCGCCCGGCAGCGCGGGGTAAAGATATCGCGCTGGGCAAGGATCTGCGCGGCTTTCTGGCGCAGCGCCGGGTCGTCAATCAGCTCAAGGCGTAATAAAGAAGTAAAGATACGGAACGGATTGCGCTGCAGCGCCGCATCCTCCACCGGGCGAAACGCCGTCGAATGTACCGGCACGCCAGCCACTGACAGATCGTAATAGCCCACCGGCGACATTCCCATAATGGCAAACATCCGGCACAGGGTTGAGAGTTCCTGTGCCGTACCGACGCGAATCGCGCCGTGGCGTTCAACGTTGAGGCGCGCCAGCTCATCCGCATTAGCCAGCTGTTCATACAGACGCGTGTTATTTTCCAGTACCGCCAGATTGACGTCAGCGACTAATGCCAGCAACGTCCCATACTGCGGAACTTCTTGCTGATACATCGCCGACATCGCTTGTGAAAACGCTTCCCGAATATCATCTGCCGAAAGGGTGTGCGCCATGATGCCTTGCCTCCTGTGAATATATTTGCAGTGTAGGAAAGCTCATCACGCTATGGGGTAAGAATTTACAAACTGTGATCGCGGCAACTGACTGAACTTATTGAGTGATTGAGTCGAATTACATAACCAAAAGTTATCTAAAATACACCTTAAATTCACTTTAAATTAACAATGCATTCACACACACTGTCTGCGGCAATAATAAAATACCCTACACGGAGCCACCTATGAGCACGAAATGGTCACCGCAAGAAGTGATTCACCGGGATTACAACAATCACCCCCCAGCCTACGCGCCAGGCTATAAAACCAGCGTTCTGCGTTCACCGCGCAATGCCCTGATTTCGCTACAAAACTCACTGTCTGAAATTACCGGCCCGGTCTTTTCCCAGCAGGATCTCGGCCCGCTGGATAATGACCTGATCCTCAACTACGCCAAAGACGGCCTGCCGATTGGCGAGCGAATTATTGTTCATGGCTACGTACGTGACGGCTTCGGTCGGCCGCTGAAAAACACGCTGGTAGAGGTATGGCAGGCCAACGCCGGCGGCCGTTACCGTCATAAGAAAGACCAGTATCTGGCGCCGATTGACCCTAATTTTGGCGGCTGCGGACGCGTGCTGACCGATGAAAACGGCTACTATTTCTTCCGCACCATCAAGCCCGGCCCGTACCCATGGCGCAACCAGGCGAGCGACTGGCGTCCTTCGCATATTCACTTCTCCATTTTTGGCGAAGCCTTTGCCCAGCGACTGATTACCCAGATGTATTTTGAGGGCGACCCGCTTATCAAGCAGTGCCCTATCGTCAAAACCATCAATAACGATGATGCCGTTCGTACGCTGATCGCGGAGCTGGACACCCACGCCGCTGTGCCGCTCGACTGCCTGGCCTATCGTTTTGATCTGGTGCTGCGTGGACAACGCGCCACGCTGTTTGAAAATCGCACCCAGGGGGCTGCACGATGAAAGACTATTTACCGGAAACCGCCTCACAAACCGCAGGCCCTTATGTGCACATTGGCCTGGCCCCAGACGCAGCAGGCTTCCATATCTTTGAGAAGAACTTTGGCGCTACGCTCACCAACAGCCATACCCCAGGTGAGCATATCGCTATTGAGGGTCGTGTGTTCGATGGTTCCGGCACGCCGGTACGCGATGTACTGATTGAAATCTGGCAGGCCAACGCCGCCGGGCGCTACAACCATGTAGCGGACCAGCAGCATGAGAAGGCGCTGGATGAAGATTTCCGCGGTTGGGGACGCGCCTGCTCTAACTTTGATAGCGGCGTATGGCGCTTTGACACCATTAAACCCGGACAGGCCGTGGGCCGCGACGGGCGCATAATGGCACCGCACGTCAATCTGTGGGTCGTAGCGCGTGGGATCAACATTGGCTTGAATACAAGAATGTATTTCTCTGACGAGCAGGAGGCGAACGCGAAAGACCCGGTGCTGAACCTGATCGAATGGGAAGTACGCCGCAAAACGCTAATTGGCCACAAAGAGACGCGCGGCAACGAGACGGTGTACCGTTTCGACATTTATTTACAGGGTGAGAACGAAACGGTGTTTTTTGATCTGTAAGGCCGGTGCGCTTTCCCCCGGCGTCGCTTCTGTACGACCGGATACATAGGTAACACTTCAGACCGGGAACATAGGTAACACTTT